>NZ_VIFM01000350.1 GCF_006636215.1 Myxococcus llanfairpwllgwyngyllgogerychwyrndrobwllllantysiliogogogochensis
GCAGGGGGGGCGGTCAGCGCCAGGACGAGCAGCGGCAGGGCCAGAAACATGTCGCTCCGAATGGGACGCAGGTGTCCGGCAGCGTGACACGGTGCGGTGCGTAACCGCTTGCGCGTTGAAAGGTGCCTTACCCTGGTGCTAGTTCCGCGCCATGGCAACCGGCATCAGTTACGCGCTCGACTTCGAGCGCCCGCTCATCGAGCTGGAGAAGAAGATCGATGAGCTCAAGGCGTTGTCCACGGGTGGTTCCGCGGACTTCACCTCGGAGATTTCCAAGCTCGAGAAGAAGGCGAAGAAGCTCCAGACGGAGATCTTCAGTGACTTGACGCGGTGGCAGGTGGTGCAGATGTCCCGCCACCCCGCGCGCCCCTACTTCCTGGACTACATCCGCCTGCTGTTCACCGACTTCGTGGAGCTGTGCGGAGACCGGCACTTCGGCGAGGACCCGTCGATTGTCGGAGGCTTCGCCCGTTTCGACGGCAAGCCGGTGATGGTGATGGGGCATCAGAAGGGCCGCAACACCAAGGAGAACATGGCGCGCAACTTCGGCATGCCGCGCCCGGAGGGCTACCGCAAGGCGCGCCGGCTGATGGAGCTGGCGGAGCGCTTCGAGAAGCCCATCCTCACCTTCGTGGACACGCCGGGCGCATACCCGGGCATCGGCGCGGAGGAGCGCGGCCAGGCGGAGGCCATCGCCGTCAACCTGGAGGTGATGAGCGGGCTGCGCGTGCCCATCATCTCCACGGTGGTGGGTGAGGGCGGCTCGGGTGGCGCGCTCGCCATTGGCGTGGGCAACCGCGTGCTGATGTTCCAGAACAGCGTCTATTCAGTCATCTCGCCGGAGGGCTGCGCCTCCATCCTCTTCCGCGACGCCAGCAAGGCGGACAAGGCGGCGGATGCGATGAAGCTCACCGCGGGCGACCTGCTCCAGATGAAGATCATCGACGAGGTGGTGCCCGAGCCCGCAGGTGGCGCGCATCGAGACCCCGCGAAGGCGGCCGAGGCGCTGGGCAAGGTGCTGCGCAAGCACCTGGGCCAGCTCGCCGAGCTGTCACCCGACGGTCTGGTCAAGGACCGCTACGCGAAGTTCCGCGCGCTCGGCGTGTTCACCGGTCGCTGAGGCACATCTCCAGGGCCTCTACCTCCATGCGACCTCTCGTTCCTCCCCATGTCGAAACGCTCAAACCGTACGTGCCGGGCAAGCCCATCGAGGAGACCGAGCGCGAGTTCGGCCTGACCGGTGTCATCAAGCTCGCCTCCAACGAGAACCCGCTGGGGCCCTCCCCGCGCGCGCTCGAGGCCATGCGGCTGGCGTCAACCCAGGTGCATCTGTATCCGGATGCCACGTCGTTCCACCTGGTGCGCCGGCTGGCCGCGTCCCTGGGCGTGCAGCCGCAGGAAGTGGTGCTGGGCAGCGGCTCCAACGAGCTCATCGAGCTGCTCATCCGCACCTTCACCACGCCGGAGGACGAAATCCTCCTGTGCAGGAACTCCTTCTCCGCGTACCGCATCTCCGCGCAGGCCCACGGGCGGCCCTTCGTGGAGGTGCCCATGCGCGAGGGCTACCAGTACGACCTGGAGGCCATGGCGCGCGCGGTGACGCCGCGCACGCGGCTCATCTTCCTGGCCAATCCGGACAACCCGACGGGCACGGCGTTTGGCCGGAACGAGCTGGAGACCTTCCTCGCGGCCGTCCCGCCCGAGGTGCTGATTGCCTACGACGAGGCCTACTTCGAGTTCGTCGACTGGCCCGACTACGTCAGCGGCGTGGAGTTGTTCCGGCGTCACCCGAACGTCGTGGCGCTGCGCACCTTCAGCAAGATTCACGGGCTGGCGGGCATCCGCCTGGGCTACGGCGTCATGGACGCGAAGCTCGCCATGTATCTGCAGCGCACGCGCATGCCCTTCAACCTGACGGTGGTGGCGCAGGCGGCGGGGCTGGCGGCGCTGGAGGACACCGAGCATGTGCGGCGCACGCGGGAGAACAACCGCGCGGGCCTGCGCTACTTCGAGGCGGAGCTGCCCCCGCTGGGAATCACCCTCACGAAGAGCCACGCGAATTTCGTGTTCGCGGACTTCCGCCGCTCCTCCACCGAGCTGTACGAGCTGCTCCTGCGCAAGGGCGTCATCGTCCGGCCCTTCGCGGGCGGGGGTTTTCCCACCTGTCTTCGCATCTCCGTGGGGACGGCCTCGGAGAACGAGCGGTGCGTGCGCGCACTGAAAGAGGTGCTCTCGTGAGCCCACGCTGCTTCATCGTCGCCATCGACGGGCCGGCCGGTGCTGGCAAGTCCACGGTGTCCAAGCTGCTGGCGCGCCGGCTCGGCTTCTCCCTCGTCGACACGGGCGCCATCTACCGTTGCGTGGCGCTGATGGCGACGGACGAGCGCATCCCCTACGACGACGACGCGCGCCTGGGGGAGCTGCTGGGCCGCGTGCACATCCACTTCCAGGTGGTGGGCGAGGAGAACCGCGTCTTCCTCGGCGGCAAGGACGTGTCGGGCGACATCCGCTCGCCCGAAATCTCCATGGCCGCGTCGCAGGTGTCCGGGCGCCCTGTCGTCCGCGCGGGCCTGCTCCAGCTCCAGCGTCGCCTGGCCCTGGAGTCGAGCAAGGGCTCCATCCTGGAAGGCCGCGACATCGGAACGGTGGTGTTCCCGGACGCGGACGCGAAGTTCTTCCTGGAGGCCAACCCGGAGGTGCGCGCCCGCCGCCGCTTCGAGGAGCTGTTCCAGAAGGGCGTGGAGAGCAGCCTCGACGACGTGCTCGCCGACCAGACGAAGCGCGACAAGGATGACTCCGCGCGCGCGGTGGCTCCGCTGAAGGCCGCGGAGGACGCCATCCGCGTGGACTCCAGCAGCCTGCCGCTGTCGGAGGTGGTGCACTCCATGGAGGCGGAGATCCTCCGCCGCATGGCGGCGCGCGGGTAGGGCGCGTGGGCGCTCCACCCGCTGGGCCGGCTCGGCTCAGAAGGTGACGCCCTCCTTGGAGGGCGCGGGCACCACCAGCGACAGCCGGGGCTGCACGCCCTGGGCGTCGTAGAAGGCGTGGTAGAGGAACAGGTCCGCCACCACCTGCTTGACGTAGCCGCGCGTCTCCCGGAAGGGGATGGACTCCACGAAGAGGTCCAGCGGCAGGTCGCCGCGCTCCTGGGCCCACTTCGCCGCGGCGCTCGGTCCCGCGTTGTATGCGGCCGCCGCGAGCACCGGATGTGAGAAGCGCTCCATGAGCCGTGACAGGTACCAGGCCCCGTAGCGGATGTTGCGCTCGGGCGAGAAGAGGTCGGCGGGCGCCGGGTCTGGCTCCGCGAGCTTCCGGGCGATCTCCGTCGCCGTCTTGGGGATGATCTGCATCAGCCCGCGCGCGTCCGCCGCGCTCATGACCTCCGGCTTGAAGGCGCTCTCCCGCCGCATGATGGCCCACACCAGGAACGGGTCCACCTTGTGCGCCGTCGCCGCCTGCTCCACCGCGTTCGAGAAGGCCCGAGGATAGAAGGCCGCGAGCGCATCCGGCTCGCGGGAGCCGAAGGCCCGGCCCCACAGGTGTCGCGCCGCCACCGTGTGCGCATGGCCGAACTCACCCAGGCCGATCAACGCGTGCGCGAAGGGCAGGGCCTGGTCCGCGGAGCGCAGGCGCGCCACATGCGACTCCACCTCTTCGGCCGCGTCCCGGAACAGGCCTGTGCGCGTCAGCTCCACCGCCAGCCCCAGCTCGGGAGGACGCGGCAGCTCCAGCGACAGGGGAGGGCGCGGGAAGCTCGCCGGCGCCACCCGTCCCAGCTCCTTGAGCCGCTCCGAGGCCAGCAGCGCGTAGAACGACGCGGGCGCCACGGTGATGAGACGCTCGTACTCCGGGCCGACCTCCGCGGCGGCCCCGCCGCCCAACTCGCGGCTGCGCGCCATCCAGTAGCGCGCCTGCGGGGCCAGGCTGCTCCTCGGGAAGGTCGCCACCAGCGACTCCAGCGACGCGCGCGCCTTCGCGTAGTCCGCCAGTCGCAGGTACGCGAGAGACCGGAACCACAGGCCCTCGTCCCGACGCCGCGAGCGCGCGTAGCGCTCCCCATGCGCGGTGAAGGCCTTCGCGGCCTCGGCGAAGCGCCCCGCCTGCAGGTCGAGCCAGCCCGCGAAGAAGGCGCCTTCCTCGCCCGCGGACTGCGAGGCGTACTTCTGGTCCAGCGCCGCCATCAGCGCCCGGGCCTTCTCGTTGTCGTCCGCGCGCAGGGCCCGCCGCGCCACGAGCAGCTCCGCGTCGGCCGCGACACTCGCGGGCCCCTTCTCCGCGACGGCGAGCGCCTGCCGCGCGTCCTCGTCGCGGCCCAGCGCGAACAGGGCCCTGGCCCGCAGCAGCGACACCTTCGCCGTCTGCTCCTTCGAGAGCTTGTCGCCCTTCAGCGCCTCCAGCTCCTCCAGCGCGCGCTGGGACGCGCCACCGCTGAGGAAGCCCTCGGTGCGCTGCGCGCGCTCCGCGAAGCCCAGGCGCACCCCGGGACGGCGGACCTCGGTGAGCCACTTCACCGCGTCATCGGCGTACGGGTGCGTGGGAAAGCGCAGCGCCACCGTCATCAAATCCGCCTGCTGCCCCGCGCGATTGCCCGACGCGCCTCGCGCCTGGGCCCGCTGGAAGAGCAGCTCCGGGGACGGCGTCGCCTTCACCGCCGCCTCCAGCACGCCCACCGCCTGCTTCGCCTTGCCCGCCTTCAGGAGCGATTCGCCCAGCCGTGACCGGGCCCGCGTCACCAGGTCCAGGGGCGCTCCCGGGGCCTCCAGCACCCGCGCGAAGTCCAGCGCGGCCCCCGCGGCATCCCCCGCGTAGAAGCGCGCCTGGCCCAGATAGAAGGCCCGGTAGGGCTCCAGCAGGGCAGGGGCGGGGCCGGCCGCGAGCATGTCGCGCGCCTCGGCCGCTCGCCCGTCGGACAGGGCCAGTGTGCCCGCCAGCAAGGCGAGCCGCCCCGCGTCTGGACACTGCTTCGCCACGCAGGCAGCCCACTCGCTCTGGGCCCGAGAGGTCGCGTCGGTCTGATGAAGCCGCACGGCCTCCAGGGTTGTCGGGGATTGTCCCAGGGAAACCCCCAGTGCCCACCCCGCGACCGTCCCCATCCAGCTCATGTGTTCTCCCTTTCAGCACGCGGCTTTGCGGCCTGCCAACGAGACGCGTCCCTCAATCATTCCCCCTCTCACACGAGGGGGGTGGTTTGACAGCCGGCCCGACAAGTCCTAAATCCGCGCGCCATCGGGCCGGTTCGAAATGTCCTCAACCCGTCGTCATTCGCTGAAAGCGTTCAGGCGATTACGTGCTCTTGGGTCATTGAAGTCGGCCCGTTGCGTCACCCGGGGTGCATCACTACTTTGCGCGGCCGTTGCACGCTACCCCGGTCCGTCGTTGTCCAGGCGGGACCTGTCGTCCGGTAACACTGCTCGTTCACAGCGCTCGGGGGGGAAACAGCACAGAGGGAGGGCTCCATGAAGCCGTGTCCAGCCGATCTGCCGCAAACCATCAATCCCGAGGCCGGGCCGAAGCGTGCCGGTGTCGAGACGCATCGCAACCTGAATTGCCACCAGTATGACAACTGCCTGGACGAAGCGGTCCGGCGAGGGTGGCAGTCCTTCACATGCATGAAGTGCCCGATGTATCAGCACGCCGCGCCGCCGCAGATGGGCCTCGAGGCTTACGCCACCCAGCGCCGTCCCGTCTGATTCAGAGTCGCTTCACCGTGTGAGGGGAGGCCCCGTTATGGAGAGGGGCGCCCCACACGGGCCGCGCCCGCCGCGCCTCACTGGACCGCGGCGTAGATGACGGCGACCCAGTATTGCTTCGCGCCAAAGCGCTTCGAATCGCCCCGCACCACGCCCACGCCCACCCGGTTGTTGGTGGCTTCGGTGACGCTGCGGGACTCGGGGAGCGCGGCCGGGTCAGAGACCACGAAGAAGTCCACCGATGCGGTCCCCGCGTCGGGGAGCACCCGGAACACCCGTTCGTGCAGGGGCGCCTTGCCAGGCTGTGCCGCGGGCTGGTCCAACTCCAGCGCATGTCGGGCATGTGCCAGCGCCAGTGACTCCAGCGCCTGACTCCGGGCCAGGGGCGGCAGCTTCTTCGCGGCGCGCCACCGCGCCAGGGCGTCATACGCGTCCTGCTGGGGATTCTGCGGGTCCGCCGAGGCGGGCGACGCGGCGGTGAAGACCTCCGTGACGGTGGCCTCGCTGCGACCGCCTGCCACTGTTCGCAGGACGACGCCCACCCCCATGAAGCGGAACCCGGGATCCAACAGGTTCCGGCGGTGACCCGGGCTGTGTTCTATGCCGAAGTGCGCCGCGAGCGGCCCGGCGGCCTGCCCCAGGTTCTCTCCGGCCCGTCCGTAGCGCGAGCCCGGGGGAAGTCGACGGGTGAGGGTGCTCCCATCCGGCGCGATGTGCGCGAAGAAGCCCTCCGTCGTCATGCGCGTGCTGTACCCCTGGGCCACGCGCTCCAGCACCGGGTCCGGCATCAGCTCCACCAGCCCATGGGCCCGGCGCAGGGCGTTGATGCGCTCATGCAGCGCGCTCCGCGCGCCTTCCTCCGTGGTGGGCTCCACGTTGTTCTCGCGCTCGCCGCGCAGACGGACTTCCCCAATCTGCGTGAGGAACAGGGACGTGACTTCCGGGCCCGCGTCGCCCTGCGCGACCACCTCCACCGTGTAGGTACCGGGCTTGAGGAAGTCCAGGCGCGTGCAGAAGTCGGAGCCCTCCGTTCCTCGCCGCGTGAGGGGGACGATGACCACTTCACCGTCGGGTCGCGTGACGTAGATCTCCGGCGCATGGAGCGGCGGATTGAGCCTTCCGCAGAGCGTCTGCACCGCGCGCTCGCCGGGCATGACGCGGGGGAACGGTTTCAGCTCCGCCTTGCGGTCCGACACCAACGTCACCAGGGCGGCGCGCTTGTCCACCAGGGCCACGCCCACGCCGAAGTGGGTGGCCCGATCCGAGTTGAGGTCGGTCCGGGCGCGCAGCGACTCGAGCGCATGCGCATGGGCCCACGCGCGGATGACGAGCGCCCGGGGCGCCGGATCCGCCGCGCCCGCGTCGCTGACGGCCTCCGTGAGGGTGAAGAGGTCGGGTGCGCCCGTGAAGACGCCGCTGAGGGCATCGTGGGCCAGTCGCCTCGCGGCCACGCTTAGCGAGCTGTCCTCCGTGGGCGCGCGACGTCCCACACGCTCGAACTCCCGCACCACATGCTGGGCGGCCTGCCGCTCCATCGACTCCGCCGGCGTCAGCGGGGCCTTGCGCTCGGGCGGTGGGGTGCGCGGCGCCAGGGGCACTGACGGCGCCGTCGCGGCCCTGGAGGGCGTGCCGGGCCTCGGTGCTCCCGTCGTGGGCCCGGGCGCGGCGGCCAGGAGCGCCGTCAGCGCGAGCACGGCGATCATCGGGTGTCCCACCGGAAGGTGAGCGCCTTCACCGTGCCGGGGCCCAGTCGTTCATTGAGCTGCGCGCACAGCGAGGGCGCTTCGGCCTCCAGGGTGCGGGCCCACTCGGCGCTCGTGACGATGACGACGAGGGTGCCGCCCTCCAACGCACGGGGGGAGCTATGGCGGGCAATGTGTGCTCCCACCACCGCGCCCCACACGGGTGCGAGGGCATGGCCCCGGCCTGACTCACCCGCGAGGCGCGCCAGGACACGGGGTAGGAGACTTTCCAGGGACTTGGGCTCGCCACGGGCCATCGCGCACGATGATGATTCGTGAGAACCTGAAAGCCAACCACCTGTTGCGTGACGTGGGCGAAGAGCGGGCGGCCGGGTCCGACGGTGTCCAGCGAGGGGGCTTCAGGGCCCTCCGCGCCGTCGCGCGACGGGCGTCGTGCCTGTATGGTCTTGGGCGTTCCGCCCCCCGGGAGCCGCACCGAATGAGTCCCTCGCCTCGTCCCCTGCTGCTGACAGCCCTCGTGTGCGCCCTGGGGACGCTGGCCGGCTGTGGGATGAACGCCGACGAAATCCCCGGCATCCCCGGCGACAACAAGCCGCTGCCGGGTCCCTGCGCGGTGGACCAGGACTGCCCGAACCCGTCCCTCTTCATCTGCAACACGGCGCTGTCCCGCTGTGAGCCCGCCTGTCGGACCCGCGAGGACTGTGAGGAGGGCAAGCGCCAGCAATATGCGCTGCCCATGTGTGACAACCCGCTGGGCTGTCAGTGCGACATGAACCGGTGCGTGGTGGGCCTGTGCGCCGCGGACGCGGATTGCGGCGTGGACGAGGTCTGCCGGGACGGGGCCTGCGGGGCGCCTCCTGCCCCGGCGCTCGCGGCCTCGTGCCAGGTGACGCCGGAGGTCGTCGTGGGCAGCCCCGAGCTGTCCGTCGTCTTCGGGGTGTGGGTGAAGGATGCGTCCGGGCGGCCCGTGGTGCCGCGTGATGGCGCGACGTGGTCGTCCCTCTCTCCGATGGCGACAGGTGGGGGCACGGGCGTCCGGGCTGCTTTCACGTTGCGGGTGCCCGGCGCGGAGCAGGACGTGGTGGAGGCGCGCGTCGGCTCGGCCGTCTGCCGCGCCCGCGTCATGGTGCTCAGCCCCGACGTGCCGGACGGAGGGGTGCGCGTGCTGGTGTTTGACGAGCTGACGGGACGCCCGTTGCCGCTGGCCTCCGTCGCCGTGTCGGAGGTGGGCGGGAAGATGTTGTCGGTGGCGCTGACGGGGCTCGATGGCGTCGCGTGGGTGCCCGCCTCGGGCACCGTGGGCCTGTCCGCCTTCCACCCGGACTTCGGCTACCTCACGCTGGCCCGCCATGACGTGGACGACCACCGCGATGTCCGGATGGCGCTGCGGCGCAACCCGCAGGATTTCTCCGGAGGCGTGCGGGTCGACTTCGTCGAGCCGCGTGCGGCCGGCGTCCCGGCTCCCATGCTGCGGTTGGGAATGACGGGCCTGTCGGTGCCGGGGCTCTTCTCCGAGCTGGCGTCGGGGACGTTGCTGGGCTTCGAGCGCGAGGTGGAAGTGAGCGCGGGCGGCACGCGGCGACTGCCCCTGCCGTCGGGCACGGCGCTCTGGTTGGAAGGGGGCACGCCGCCTCCGGCCTCCGCGCCCGGGGTGGCGGGTATCTGCGATGGCGCGCTGGCGGGCGTGTTGAATCCCGAGGAGGCCATCCTGTCCGGTACCTGTGGCACCCGCGCGGCCTGGGGGCTGACGGGGAGCGTGCCGGTGGCGGAGCTGCCGCTCAATGCACTGGAACCCGGAGCCGACCCGCTGCTGATGCTGGGGCGCCTGCTCCCCCTGTCTCCGCGCTTCTATTCGTCCGTGGCGCGCGATGCCGCCTTCCGCCTGGTCCCCACGCCGGGCCTCTCCACGGGAGAGCCAAGGCCAGACACCGTGGCGTATTCCGAGAGCGTGTCCCTGGACTTCGAGGGCGTGCGTCTGGCGTTTCCCTTCGCCGTGCGCGTCCCGGAGCTTCCGCGCTACCGGGGGACCTATCTGGACCGGGCCTATGTGGTGAGCACCGTGGTGGCTCCGGGACGAGGGCTGGTGCCCTTGGGGCTCGGAGCCGCGGCCAACGTCGCGCCCGCGGACCCGAACACGGACGCGGATGTGCGGGTGGGCCGGTCCGGCGTGGTGGCCCTGCGCATGGCCCCCGCGCACCATGGCCTGGAGGGGCAGCCCTACCGACTCCTGGTGGGCGCCACCTCCCGAGCGGCCCTCGACGATGCCTCCGCGGGCACGGCGACCGGCTTCGTGGTGGCGGATCTGCCGGGATTGACCTTCGACCCCCTGGGCGAGCACCCCGTCGAGCCCACCGTCGACTTCCTCCCGATTCCCGAGGACGCCCGCTACAACTTCGACGGCGCCGAGGCCCACGGCCTCCAGGGACGAGAGCTGCGCGCCGCCGTGGACGAGCCCGCCACCCTGGTCCGCGTCGTCTTCACGGACCGCCTCGGGCGACGTTGGACGGTCCTGGCCTCACCCGACGAACTGGAGGAAGGCATCCGTGTCCCTCGACCTCCCGCGGGGATCGAGGACCGGACCTACTTCGGCGACCACCTGGGCTCGCGGGCGCTCCTGCGAGTGGAGGTGCTCCAGGTTACCGGGCGTGATGCTCGCGACACCCTGGGGCCCTCGCGGCTGGTGGCGGCGGACGGTCCAGGCCTGGACCATGTGGGGGACCTGACTCGCGCGGCGTCGTCGCTGGACGTGGGGCGCCCGGAAGTCACCTGGCTCTATCCGGAGCTGGAGGGACAGCGGCTGAGCCGGGGAAGCGCCGTCCGCGTCCGAGTCACCGGTTTTCGCCCGGGCGCGAGCGCCGGGGCCGACGGCCGCGTGCGTGTCATGGTACCTGTCTCTTGTACACATCTGACG
>NZ_VIFM01000351.1 GCF_006636215.1 Myxococcus llanfairpwllgwyngyllgogerychwyrndrobwllllantysiliogogogochensis
ACAACTATGCCATCGTTGGCAGCGTCAGCTGTGTATAAGAGACAGCCCTTCACCATCCGCAACCCCAGCCGCAGCGCCTTCCCCCCGTCCTCCAGCGTGCAGTCCCATCGCGAGCACCGCACGTCCACCGGCCGCACCTCCACGCCGTGCCGCTGCACATCCGCCACCAGCGTGTGCGGCGCGTAGAAGCCCATGGGCTGCGAGTTCAGCAACGCCGTCGTGAAGGCCGCCGGGTAATGACACTTCAGCCAACTGGACGCATACGCAATCAACGCGAAGCTCGCCGAGTGACTCTCCGGAAAGCCGTAGTGTGCGAAGCCCCGGAAGTTGTCGAACCACTCCTCCGCCTGCACCCGCGAGTACCCTCGCGACAGACACCCCTCCACGAAGCGTCCCCGGTACTGCAACAGCATCGACTCCGCGCGCTTGTGGCTCAGCACCCGCCGCAGCCCATCCGCCTCCTCCGCGGAGAAGCCCGCCGCCACCATCGCCAGCTTCATCGCCTGCTCCTGGAAGAGCGGCACCCCCAGCGTCTTGCCCAATATCTCCCGCACCGCCTCGCTCGGGTACATCACCGTCTCCTCGCCGTTCCTCCTGCGAAGAAATGGGTGCACCATCTTCCCGACAATCGGCCCCGGGCGGATGAGGGCAATCTCCACCACCAGGTCGTAGAACGTCCTCGGCCGCAGCCTTGGCAGCATGTTCATCTGCGCCCGGCTCTCGATCTGGAACACCCCCACCGTGTCCGCTTCGCACAACATGTCGTAGACCTTCGGGTCCTCCGCCGGAATCGTCGCCAGCGACAGCTCCCGCCCGTGGTGCTCTCGAATCAGCGCGAAGCACTTCGACAGCGCCGTCAACATCCCCAGCGCCAGCAGGTCCACCTTCAACAGTCCAATCGAGTTGATGTCATCCTTCTCCCACTGGATGACCGTCCGCCCCGCCATGGCCGCGTTCTCCACCGGCACCAGCTCCGTCAGCGGCTCTCGCGTCATCACGAACCCGCCCACGTGGATGGACAGATGTCTGGGAAAGCCCTCCAGCTCCGCCGCCAGGGACAACGTCCGCTGCACCCGCCGGTCGAACGCGGACAGCCCCGCCTCCAGCAGGACCTCCGGCGTCACCTCGAACCCGTGCGCCGCGGAGACCTTCGACAGCCGGTCCACCTGGTCCAATGACAACCCCATCGCCTTCCCCGCCTCCCGCAGCGCCAGCCGCCCGCGATAGCAGATGACCTCGCACACCATCCCCGCCCGGTGGCGCCCGTGCTTCTCATACACGTACTGGAGCACCTCCTCGCGCCGCTCGTGCTCGAAGTCCACGTCGATGTCCGGCGGCTCCTTGCGCGCCATGCTCAGGAAACGCTCGAACAACAAGCCCATCCGCACCGGGTCGATGGCGGTGATCTGCAGCGCGTAGCAGACCGCCGAGTTCGCCGCGCTCCCTCGCCCCTGACACAGAATCCCCTGCCGCCGCGCGAAGCCGACGATGTCCCACAGCGAGAGGAAGTAACCCGCGAAGTCCAGCGCGGCGATGAGTCGCAGCTCGTGCTCTATCTGCTTCACCACCTCCGGCGGCACACCCGCCGGGTAGCGCACCCCGAGCCCCTCGTACGTCAACACCCTCAGGTGCTCGTCCGCCGTCCGCCCTCCTGGCAGGTCCTCCTCCGGGAAGCGGTAGCGCAGGTCATCCAGCGACGCCCGACACCGCGACGCCAGCTCCACCGTCCGCGCCAGCGCCTCCGGCCGGTCCGCGAACAGCCGCGCCATCTCCCCGGGCCCCTTCAGCGTCCGCTCCCCGTTGGGCCACAGCCGCGTCCCCGCCTGGTCCACCGTCGTCCCGTGCCGCACCGCGCTCAGCACGTCCTGGAGCGGCTGACGTCTCCGGTGGTGCGTGTGCACGTCGTTGTGCACCACCAGCGGCACCCCCAGCTCCCGCGCCAGCACCTCCGCTCGCGCCTCCCGGGCCGAGTCCCCCGCCGACAACGTCCGGCACAGCCCGACATGGAAGCGCTCCGGGAACGCCTCCGCCAACGGCGCCACCCGCTCCAGCGCCGCCGGCTCCGGCAACAACGCGAGCAGCCCGCTGGAGCGCTCCGCCAGCGCCCGCCACGGCAACCCCGCCTCCCCCTTGGGGTGCGTCATCCGACTGCGCGACACCAGCGCGCACAGGTTCGAATAGCCCCCCGAGTCCGCCGCGTACACCACCACCGGAGGCCCGTCCTCCAACGTCAGCTCGGCCCCGAGGATGAGCCGCAGGCCGTGCTCCTTCGCCGCGAGGTGGGCCTTCACCGCCCCGTACAACCCATCCGCGTCCGTCAACGCCAGCGCGCTCAGCCCCAGCCGCGAGGCGGTGAGCACCAGCTCCTCCGGATGCGAGGCACCGCGCAGAAACGAGAAGTTGGAGCGACAGACGAGCTCGGCGTAGTCCACACCCGATCAAGACACTGACCGGCCGTTCAGGCGCTAGGTCGGATCTTCGTTCAGCAGCCGAGAGACTCGCCGGGTTGAGGCACGCCGCACGCGCCCCGACGCACCACGTCCTCTTCGGGCCTCCAGGGCCTCGTTCCGCGACTCCGGCGCCTCCCGTCCGCCACCCGCCGCCGCGCCACGACGTTTCCAGACAGCCCTTGGGCCGAGCCCCTCGTCCAAACCCAGACATGTCATCTCCGAGCCTCGCCCCCCTGTCCGCGCAGCAACGCTCAACTCCTGAGAATCACTGTCACGCGAGTCCCCGGTGCCTACCGTCGCTGTCCGCCCGGCGCCGCCCTCTCCCGGAAAGGCGCCCGTTGCCACGGACGGCATCGGCCCATGTCGCCACGACACCTCTCGACGAGGAGGACTCATGTCCCTGCACGGCCTCAACCGCTTCGCCCTTCCCTTCACCCTGTTCCTCGCGTCCGCCCTGCTCTTCCCGGCACTCGGGCTCGTCGGCGAGACGCAGGCCGCTTCGCGCAAGAGCGCCCCCTGTGGGGTGAATCGCGAGCTGTATCTGGGCACCTACAAGGGCCGCGTGTTCAAGGAATGGCAGACACCGCTCACCGATGAGCAGCTCAAGGACCCGTTGACCCGCATGGCCAATGACGCCCTGCTCAAGAACAACTACACGCTGACGGTCCGCTTCCAGCGCGACGCGCGGGGCACCTACCAGGCGGAGACGCTGGTGCAGTTCGACAGCCTCACCCCCGACACCGTCGGCCCCAGCCACAAGGACACCAGCAGCTACCTGCTCAACCTGGACCGGGAGCCCGCCAAGGTGGAGTTCGTCGTGACGCGGCGCCCCGCGAAGACCTACGCCACCCGCCCCCAGGAGCAACCCCGCACCGGAGGCATCGAGAAGACCACCTCGCGGCCCAGGCCCACGAGCCACACCCTCGTCTTCAAGGAGACCCTCGCCCTGGACGCCCTGGACTGCGACAGCGGCGGCGTCCCCCAGCGCCTGCTCTTCACCCGGACCATCGGCGGCCAGCAGCCCATCGTCGAGACGCGGGAGCTGTTCCGTACGAAGTAGGCGCGCCCGAGCCCCCTCACGGGGCCCCATGAAGGCGTTCAGTCCTTTCGTCCCCGCCCGCCCGCGTTTGACAGGACGGGGAACCGACTGACAAAGAGATCTTCATGGACCTGACCCCCGCCGCCTGGCAGCTCTGGATCGTCGCCGCCCTCGCCTGCGGTGGGCTGGAAATCAAGCTGTCCGGCTTCGGGCTCGTGTGGTTCGCGGTGGGGGCGCTCGTCTCCTCGCTCGCCGCGGGCCTCGGGCTGACCTTCTTCCTCCAACTGGCGCTCTTCGCCACCGTCTCCATCGGCCTGTTCGCCGCCTCGCGCACCCTGTTCAAAAACGTTTTCATGCGGAACGCTTCGCACTTGAAGACGGGCGTCGAGGCCATGGTGGGGCAGGAGGCGGTGGTGATGGAGTCCATTGAAGGCCCCCACGGGGGCACGGTGCGCATCAACGGCGAGCTGTGGACGGCCCGCTCGCTGTCCGGCGCCATCCCCCAGGGGGAGCTCGTCACCGTGGAGCAGGTCGAGGGACTCAAGCTTTGGGTGCGCCGCCCTTCGGCGACGTTGTCGGTTCCCGAGGCGGAACAGAAACAGGAGAAAGTCTGATGGACGCGCTGACCTTTGTAATCCTTGCCGCTCTCGTGGGGCTCGCGGGCTTCGTGCTGTACACCTGCGTCCGCATCGTTCCCCAGGCCAAGGTCATGGTGGTGGAGCGACTGGGCAAGTTCCATGGCGTCGCCACCAGCGGCCTCAACCTCCTCATCCCTTTCCTCGACAGCCCCCGCCCCATCGAGATGCGCACGGGCAACCGCTACATGCGCAGCACCATGGTGGACCTGCGCGAGCAGGTCATGGGCTTCGAGACGGTGCAGGTCATCACCCACGACAACGTCAACATGGAGGTCGGCTCGGTCATCTACTACCAGATCGTCGACGCCGCGAAGGCGCTGTACCAGGTGGAGAACCTGGCCCTGGCGATTGAACAGCTCACCATGACGAACCTGCGCAACGTCATGGGCAGCCTGACGTTGGACCAGACGCTCACCAGCCGCGAGACGGTGAACACCCGGCTGCGCATGGTGCTGGACGAGGCCACGGAGAAGTGGGGCGTGAAGGTGACGCGCGTGGAGCTGCGCGAAATCGAGCCGCCCCAGGCCATCAAGTCCGCCATGGCCAAGCAGATGACCGCCGAGCGTGAGCGCCGCGCCGAAGTGACGAAGGCCGAGGGCGACAAGGCCGCCGCCATCCTCCAGGCCGAAGGCCAGAAGATCTCCCGCATCCTCCAGGCCGAGGGCGAGCGTGACGCGGAGGTCGCCCGCGCCGAGGGCCACAAGCGCGCCACCATGCTGGAGGCCGAAGGCAAGGCCGAGGCCACGCGCCTCACCTTCGAGGCCATCCACAGCGGCCACGCCACCCCGGAGGTGCTCGCGCTGCGCTACATGGAGACCCTCCAGGAGATTGGCAAGGGTGACAACAAGATGTTCATCCCCTACGAGGCCACCGCCACCCTGGGCGCCATCTCCGTCATCAAGGACGTCTTCTTCGCCAAGGAGGACGCGGCCAGACGCCCCGCGCCCCAGGCCCCGGGGACGCGTCCCGCGCCCACCGCCGCCTCCCTGAGCGCCCAGAGCATCGCCCGGAGCAACGTCATCGCGGAGCCCGCCACCCTCACCGGCGCCAGCGCTCCGCAGGCGCGTCGTCCCCGTCCTCCCTCCGAGCAGGACGAGTAGACCGCTGTCCGGAATCCGTCTTGCTCGCCGTCCAGGCTGGCCGGCGAGCGAGACGGGGTTGCATTCCGCCCCGGCGCGCGTCATAGATTTTGGCGCACGCATCCACCGGAGGGCCTGACACCCCCTCCCTACGCGAGGTCGACGTACCCTTGAAGCTGAGCCGCTGAGTCCCAGGTCTTTTGGCCTCACCGCGCAGGGCCGCCCCTTGGGCTGGCTCGCGCCTGGATTCAGGAGTTCGCTTCATGTCTTCCCTTCGCGCGCATCGCGTGTCGTTCGCCTATTCCGACGCTGTCGCCGTCCTCTCTGAAGTCGACTTCCATCTGGCGTCCGGCTGGACAGGGCTCGTGGGCGCCAATGGCGCCGGCAAGTCCACCCTGCTCCGGCTCCTCTCGGGGGAGCTTGCGCCCACCGAGGGGCACATCCAGTCCGAGCCCCCCTCGCCCACCCTGCGGCTGTGCCGCCAGGAAGTGGAGGCGCTGACGCCGGACATCACCTCCTTCGCCGAGTCATGGGACTCGCTCGCGCGCAGGCTGCACGGGCAACTGGGGCTGGACGTCTCCGCGCTGGAGCGCTGGTCCACGCTGTCCCCGGGCGAGCGCAAGCGGTGGCAGGTGGGCGCGGCGCTGGCCGCCGAGCCGCACGTGCTGCTGCTCGACGAGCCCACCAACCACCTGGACGCGGAGGCGCGGACGTGGCTCGTCTCGGCGCTGAAGCGCTTCAAGGGCGTGGGCGTCGTCGTGTCACATGACCGGCCGCTGCTGGAGACGCTCACCACCGCCACGCTGCGCGTCCATGGCGGCGATGCGCGGCTGTGGCCCGGGGCCTACTCCGCGGCGAAGCAGCACTGGGAGGCCGAGCGCGAGGCGGAGGTGGGCGTCTATCAACAGGCCCGCGCGGAGCAGCGGCGCGCGGCGCGACTGCTCGACCAGGCCCGACGCGAGCAACAGTCCGCCGACGCGGCCCGGAGCACACGCAAGCGACTGAAGGACAAGAACGACAACGACGCGCGCTCCATGGGCGCGTCCGTCGTGGCGGGCTGGGCGGAGAATCACGCGGGCCGCCGCGTGGGCATCCAGCGTCGCGAGCTGGAGCGCGCCACCGAGGCCGTGGGTGAGTTCACCGCGGACAAGACCGTGGGTCGCTCCGTCTTCGTCGACTACGTGCGCTCGCCCAACCCGTGGCTCTTCACCCTCGACGTGCCGGAGCTGCGCGCCGGGGACGTGCCGCTGCTGGGGCCCGTGAATCTGTCCGTCGGCCGCGAGGCGCGCGTGCGCATCGAGGGTCCCAACGGCGCGGGCAAGAGCACCCTGGTGCGCGCGCTGCTGGAGCGCGCTCGCGTGCCCATGGAGCGCGTGCTGTATCTGCCGCAGGACGTGGGCGCGGAGGAGGCGCGGACCACGCTCGACGAGGTGCGCGCCCTGCCTCCCGAGGAGAAGGGGCGCGTGCTGTCCCTGGTGGCCGCGCTCGGCGTGGACCCCGAGCGGCTGCTCGGCTCGGAGCAACCTTCACCGGGAGAGGTGCGCAAGCTGCTCATCGCCCGGGGACTGGGACAGCACGCCTGGGCGCTGGTGCTCGACGAGCCCACCAATCACCTGGACCTGCCCTCCATCGAGCGACTGGAGGCGGCCCTGCGTGAGTATCCCGGCGCGCTGCTGCTGGTGACGCACGACACCGCGTTCGCTCGCGCGTGCACCTCCGAGGCCTGGCGCGTGGAGCATGGCCGGGTGGAGGTGACGGCCGGGTGAGGCCGGGCGGGAGCGCGACTCCAGCGCGATGATGCGACCCGTCCCCGTGGACTGTCGCGGGACTGGCTCACGTCCTGAACTGGGGGTGCTCCCGCTCCCACGCCTCCAGTTGCGCGAGCCCCTCTTCCACGGAGACGCGAGGACGGAAGCCCGTCTCGCGCTCCAGCGCGGAGGGGTCCGCCCACGTGCCATCCATCTCCCCTGGCTGGGCTGGCAGTGGGCGCAGCACGGCCCGCGTCCCCACGTGTCGCTCCAGGACGGCCACGAAGTCGCGGAGCGAGACGGGCTCGCCGCGGCCCACGTTGAGCAGTCGATACGGCGGTGTACCGGAGGGCGGGCGGTCCAGCACGCACAGCACCGCCTCCGCCACGTCGTCCACGTGGGTGAAGTCGCGCCGCATGCGGCCCTCGCCGTAGAGGTCGATGGGACGCCCCTCGCGCAGGGCGCGAAGGAAGCGCAACGGCGCCATGTCCGGACGCCCCCAGGGACCGTACACGGTGAAGAAGCGCAGCCCGCTGGTGGGCAGCGCGTGCAGGTGGCCGTACGTGTGGGCCAGCAGCTCTCCGGCGCGTTTGGTCGCGGAGTAGACATTCAGCGGGTGGTCGGCCGAGGCGCTCTCCGCGAAAGGGGGCGGCGTGTCAGCGCCGTACACGGAGCTGGAGGAGGCGTAGACGAGGTGCTCCACCTGCGTGGCATGCGCCTGCTCGAGGACGTGGAGGAACCCCGTCACGTTCGCGTCCAGATAGGACCGCGCGGAGGCGCTCGCCGTCCGGACGCCGACCCTCGCCGCCAGATGCACGACCCGCTCGGGGCGCTCTTGCTGAAAGATTCTCGCGAGCGCGGCGGCATCGGTGATGTCGACCGGATGACAGGTGAAGTGCTCGGCGCCAGGGGTGGTGCGAAGTCGGGCCAGGCGGGCCTGCTTGAGCGGCACATCTCCGGAGGGGTCCAGGTTGTCCACGCCGAGGACGGTGTCCCCTCGCGCCAGCAGTCTCGCGCTGACGTGGTGACCGATGAAGCCCGCCGCTCCCGTGACGAGTACCCGCATGCAGGGCGCACGCTCCCATGCCCTCCCGGGGGATGCCACGTTCACGGTGTGACGGACTCCCTCGCCGAGCGTCCAGGAGGGCTCGACACCCTGCTTCCCGTGGCCCCTGCTTGGACGTAGGGTGGGCGACATGGTGTCCGTGAACCAGCTCCGACCCTTCGCCGAAGCCTCGCTCGAAGCCTTCCGGGCCGCGTCAGGCCCGGTGGCGCTCATCCAGCAGCCCGTGGACCCGGTGTTCCGAAGCGTCGCCCAGCAACTGACGGGGGCGCGCACGGTGGGCATGGCGCATCGCTCGCGCATGACGGAGCGGCTGCTCGCCATGCTTCGCGACTTCGACAACCTGGAGGTGCACTTCCTCAACCCCAAGGTGGATGGCGAGGAGCTCACCGTCGGCCGCTCGGAGTGTGACCTGGTAGTGCCGGACCCGTCCGTCTCCCAGCACCACGCCACGCTGCGGTGGAATGCGGCGACGGGCGGCTTCCTCGTGCGCGATGCGCAGTCGATGAATGGCACGTGGATCAACGGCGCGCCCCTGGGGTTTCGGGCGCAGGTGACGCTCAACGACGGCGACACGCTGGCGTTCGGCGACGCGCAGTTCCTCTACCTGCGCGCGGAGACGGTGCACGAGCACCTGCGACTGGCGAGCCCTCGGCCGAAGCCCTGAAGGCGTGGAGGCTCAGGGCACTTCCTTGACGGCCTGGATGACGGCCTTGCGCAGATAGGAACTGTAGTCCGTCTGCGACTGGTACAGGCCAATCATGGCGACGGTGCGGCTCTCCTTGCGCCAGATCAGCTGGCCGTCGGGAGAGACGACGCCGGCCTCCAGCACCACGTCGGCGCGGCCCATGGTCTGGACGGCGGAGACGTCGACCCAGGACAGCACGACGACGACGGCGGCCTCCGCGTCGTTCTCACGGATGACGGACACGACTTCATCCGTGGAGGGCGAAGGCGCCGCGGAGATGCGCGTCCCGGCGACCTCGAAGCCCCGCTCTCGGAGGACGGCTTCCGTCGAACCGGAGAGGACGGTGCGAGGGTTGCCCTCGCCCATCAGGTCCTCGCGGTAGGACGCCGAGGGCAGTGAGTCCACCCGCGAGCCGACGACCACGACGACCTTGCGGATGGCCCCCGCGGGACGGACCTGCGGCGCGGCGCATGCGGTGACAAGCAGGGACAGCAGGAGGAGAGCGGAGACGCGCATGGGGGCCTGGGGGAAAAGGTGGTCGCTCTGCATAACCACCAGGGGCGGGGATGGGCAAACCGGTGAAGCATGAGGGTGCATGCCTCACGCCTCCCGCGATGTTCCGACCCGCTGAGACGGAGGGTGCGAGCAAGGAAACGTCATGAGACGATGCACCCTCGATGAGCGTGTCGATGCCAGGCCCGAACTACTACATCTTCAACGACCTGCTGGAGGACTCCGCTCTTGGATTCCAGCACTCGGAGATCTGGAAGCTTCCTCTCACCCGCGCGTCATGGATTTCCGGCGCGCGACACCCCAAAGCGATTGCCACGCCAATCCAGGTACAACTGAACCCCAGGTTCGGGACCGAGCTGCTCGATTCCTATCACGAGTCCATTCCTGTCTGGTCGGACCGTCTCATCGAGGTCCTGCGCGCTGCGGGCGTGGACAACCTGGATGTCTACGATGCCGTCATCCATGATCCACGGACGGGCCTGACGACTTCCGCGTTCAAGGCCGTGAACGTGCTCGGCAGGGTCGACTGTGCCGACATGGAACAGTCGGAATATGACCCCCGGTCCGAGCGTGGTGCACGTGAGTTCATCAAGCTGGTCATCGACCCCACGAAGACGATGGGGTTGAAGATGTTCCGGCTCCATGAGCGCCCAACCCTCTTGCTCATCCACGAAGACGTCAAACAAGGCATCGAAACCGCTCGGCTGAAGGGAATTCGCGCCGACCCGGTCTTGCAGCATGTCCGCAATTGATTGCCCATCCCTCAGTCAAACAAGCCCTGCAGATAGAAGCGGCCGTCTCGCATGTCTCGGAACACCCACGCCGGGCCCAGTCCCTCAAAGTGCACCCGGTAGTAGTCACGCTGGAAGGGAGACTCGGACCACCATTCCCCTCCCAGTCGCTCTGGCCCTGTCACCGCCGTCACCCGGTGCCGCCGCCCACCCACCCT
>NZ_VIFM01000352.1 GCF_006636215.1 Myxococcus llanfairpwllgwyngyllgogerychwyrndrobwllllantysiliogogogochensis
CCCGCCACCTCGGTGCCCGCGCCCGTCATGGGCCAGCGCTGAGCGCCTGAGGCGGAGTGGGCGCTCGCGGCCTCGCCTCCTGAACGGGGGCGGGGCCGGAAACGGCTGTTTCCACGAAATTGCAGCCAGGGCGGGGGACTCCCTGAGGAATAGGGCGGGCGCGCGGGTGTTTTTCCTGCCTGCCCGGATGGACGACGACCACTCGGGTCCGGCAGCATCCCCCGTCCCTTTTTCCTCTCGGAACCTCATGAGCCCCAAGAAGTCCATTGCCCACCGAGCCTGGGCGACCAGTGCCCTCGGAACCCTGTTGCTGACCGGCTGCGCCAGCGCGCCGCAGCCCGCGCCCACCGAGGCAACTCCGCCTCCCGCCGCCTCCGCGTCCACGCCCGCGCCCGTCGCGGAGGCCGTGTCGGAGGAGGCGGTTCGCGCGCTCGGCGTCGAGCTGAAGAACCTGGACCGCGGCATCCGTCCCCAGGATGACTTCTACCGGTTCGTCAACGGGACCTGGCTGAAGAACACGCCCATCCCCGCGGACCGCGCCCGCTATGGCTCGTTCATCGAGCTGGCGGACAAGTCCGAGCTGGCCCTGCGCGCCATCATCGAGGAGTCCGCCACCGCGAAGGAGCGCGCGCCGGGCTCCACCGCGCAGAAGGTGGGCGACCTGTACAACAGCTTCATGGACACCGAGCGCATCGAGTCGCTCGGCGTGAAGCCGATTGCCCAGGAGCTCGCGCGGGTGAAGGGCCTGAAGGACAAGGCGCAGCTGCCGGAGCTGTTCGCGGAGCTCCAGCGCAGCGGCATCCAGACGCCCTTCGCCTTCTTCGTGGGCCAGGACCAGAAGCAGGCCACGCGCTACATCGCGTACGTCAGCCAGAGCGGCCTGGGCCTGCCGGACCGGGACTACTATTCCAAGCAGGAGCCGCGCTTCATCGAGATTCGCGCCGCCTACGTGGCGTACATCGAGAAGCTCTTCACCCTGGCCGGTGAGAAGGACGCGAAGAAGGCGGCCGAGGCCATCCTCGCGCTCGAGACGACGCTGGCCGACAAGAGCTGGGACCGGGTGAAGAGCCGGGACCGCGAGGCCACCTACAACCTCAAGAGCGTCAAGGAGGCGGAGGCACTCACCCCCGGCTTCTCGTGGACGCGCTTCTTCAAGGCCGCGGGTGCCCAGGCGACGCCCGCCGTCATCGTCCGCCAGCCGACGTACTTCGAGGCCCTGTCGGGACTCGTCAAGACGACGCCGCTGCCCGTGCTCAAGCAGTACCTGACGTTCAAGGTGCTGGCCGGCCGCGCGCCGATGCTGTCGAGCCCCTTCGAGCAGGCCTCGTTCGAGTTCTACGGCAAGACGCTGCAGGGCCTTCAGGAGAACCGTCCGCGCTGGAAGCGCGGCGTGTCGGCGGTGGAGGACTCGCTGGGCGAGGCCGTGGGCCAGCTCTACGTGGAGCGCCACTTCAGCCCCGCGTCGAAGCAGCGCATGGTGGAGCTGGTCAACAACCTGCGTGAGGCCTTCCGTCAGGGCATCGACGGGCTGGACTGGATGAGCGCCGAGACGAAGGCGCAGGCCCAGGCGAAGCTGTCCAAGTTCAACGTGAAGATCGGCTACCCGGACAAGTGGCGGGACTACTCGCGCCTGGAGATCGTCGCGGGCGACCTGCTGGGCAACGTCCGTCGCGGTGAGGCATTCGACTTCCAGCGGATGGTGGACAAGCTGGGCAAGCCCATCGACCGCGAGGAGTGGGGCATGCCTCCGCAGATGGTGAATGCCTACTACAGCTCCACGATGAACGAGATTGTCTTCCCGGCCGCCATCCTTCAGCCGCCGTTCTTCAACCCGGACGCGGACGACGCGACGAACTACGGCGCCATCGGCGCGGTGATTGGCCACGAAATCAGCCACGGCTTCGATGACCAGGGCAGCCGCTCGGATGGCGACGGCAACCTGCGCAACTGGTGGACGGAGAAGGACCAGGCCGGCTTCAAGCAGCGCACGTCCGTGCTGGTGGCCCAGTACGCTGGCTTCAGCCCGCTGGAGTCGATGAACGTCAACGGCGAGCTGACCCTGGGCGAGAACATCGGCGACCTGAGCGGCCTCGCGGTCGCCTACAAGGCGTACAACATGTCCCTCCAGGGCAAGGCGGCGCCGTCCATCGCCGGCTTCACCGGCCCCCAGCGCTTCTTCCTCGGCTGGGCGCAGGTCTGGCGTGGCCTGTACCGCGACGACGCCATGCGGCAGATGCTGCTCACCGACACCCACTCGCCGCCGCAGTACCGCGTCAACGGCGTGGTGCGGAACATGGCCGAGTTCTACGAGGCGTTCGGCGTGAAGGAAGGCGACGCCGGCTGGCTCGCCCCCGAGAAGCGCGTGAAGATCTGGTAGCTCCCTGACGCTCCCACCGTCCGACGTGGGCGGTGGGACAGGGTGGGGCGCTTGCTCGGCCCCACCCTGAAGGGCCCCATGAGGCCGCCTGGACAGGGCCTTTGGGATGTTTACGCTGGGGCACCCCGTCACCGAGGTCCCTCGCGTGAGCTCCCTGTTGCTTCGACTGGTCTGTGGTCTGTTGTTCTCCGCGCTGGTGTTGGGGGCTGTCGTTCATCCTCCCGACAACCTCACGCAAGGACTGGGGATGATGCTCCCCGCGAGCATGCTGCTGGGCGTGGCCCTCAAGGGCCCCCGTCGCGGCATCATCCCGAAGAAGAAGGTCCCCGTGGCCGTGCCGGTGGAAGAAGCGCCGCCGCGCGCGTGAGGGCTCCCCGCGTCACGCCTCTTTCGCAAGGGTTTTCCGCAACGGTCCCTTGAGGGCTCGTCCTGGGACGAGGTTCTCGGGACGCAGGGGCGTAATCGGTGGGCCTCGTCTCGTGGCGGGAATGAGCCACCAGGGGAGGGCGGGTGTCGTCTAACGGGGCAAGCGAGGTGCATCTGCGCGCGCCCGCATCCCTGGACGCACCACACCCCTGAAGGTACACCCATGATTGTCAGCAGTCTGTTGACGCTCTGTCTTCTGGCGGCGCCGCCGCGATTGATCGCGGACCTCAACCCCGAACCACGAACGAACGCCACGAATGCGCGCGTGCTCGCCATGTCGGGCGACACCGTCTTCTTCGCGTTGAGCACGCAGGCGGGCAACGAGCTGTGGGCCGCGAACACGGCCGAAGGCCGATCCTGGTTGGTCAAGGACATCCATCCCGGACTGAGCTCATCGACCCCCGATTTCGTCGCCATGCTGGGAGGCAAGCTCCTCTTCCGAGCGGATGACGGCGTTCACGGCGAGGAACTCTGGACGACCGATGGAACGCCCGCGGGCACCCAGCTCTTGTTGGACATCCGGCCCGGTGGCGCGAGCCCGGAGCTTCGTGGCGCGTATGTCTGGGGCACGTCGCTCTACTTCATGGCGAATGATGGTGTGCACGGCATCGAGCCTTGGATGACCGACGGCACTCCGGAGGGGACCCGCCTCATCGCGGATACGACCCCCGGCGCGCAGGGACTCTCCGACAGAGCCATTGGCCTCGTCGAGTTCGATGGCGCGCTCTACCTCGGTTCGTACAACGAGCTGTGGAGGACGGATGGGACCGCCGCCGGAACCTGGCGCGTCTACGCGGTCGACCAGTCCTCGCAGCCCCGCGTGGTCCGACCGTTCGTCACCGTGGGGAAGCTCTGGTTCTCCTCGGGGTACTCCGCGAACCCGGTCAGCGATCGCTACGTGACGGATGGCACCACCGCGGGCACCCGGTTCGTCACGACCTCGTCCGGGGGGCCGAACCTGGTGGTGGGTGGACGGACGCTGTTCAGCACCTCGTCGGGAAGCAATGGCACCTTCACCCTCTCGTTGAAGGCGTCGAATGGCACCTCCGGTGGCACCCAGGTGATTGCCTCCATCTTGTCCTCGAGCACGTCCACGTGGATTCACGCCGTGAACCCGAGCGGGACGCTGGGGTCCTTCGTGGTCCCCGTCGGCACGGGCTCCGCGCTCTGGCGCACCGACGGCACCTCGGCGGGAACGCGCTCGGCGCAGTCGCTTGTGCGGATGGGAGGGGTGGTGGGTTGGCTGGGAGGGGAGTTTGTCTATGTCGCCGCCGACTCGACGGGTCCCGCGCTGTTCGCCTGGAATGGCACGGCGGCGCCTCGCGTGGTGCGGCGCTTCGCCGAGCTTCCCACGAACATCCTGAGCGCCCAGGTCGGAGGGCTGTTCTACTTCACCGCGAGCGACGGACTGACGGGTCAGGAACTCTGGGTCTCGGACGGCACGGAGCAGGGGACGGTGATGGTGGCCGACCTCAGCCCGGGCGCGGACGGCACGGTGCTCGCCGCCCTCCATCCCGGCGCGGGACAGTTGCTGTTCACTGGCACGCCGCAAGGGGGAGCCGTCTCGCTGTGGCGGACGGATGGGTCCGTCGCGGGCACGTCACGCGTGTCCACTGGGAGTCCGGACGCGGTCGTGTCGTCGTCCACGGCGATGGTGGCGTTCACCGAGGAGGAGGGCGAGGCCTTATTCCGTGTCTTTCCCGAGGGGGCGCCGGAGCGGCCCGTGACGAGGGTCTGGACCGTGCCCAACAGGAGCTCGGCTCCCGGGAGCTGGACCCTGAATGGGGATGGGACGTCCGTGTACTTCAGCGCGAGCCCGACCGATCAGCATATCGAGCTGCTGCGCACCGATGGCACGAGTCCGGGCACGCACGTTCTGCTCAGCGTGTTCTCGGTCAGCACCCCGGAGTTCTACAAGCTCGAGCAGATGGGCGACACGCTCGTCTTCCACGACAGGTACACCTTGTATGCCAACCGAGGTGTGCGCAACCAAACGGTGTACCTCACCAATGCCACCAGCATCGCCCGGTTGGGCTCCAAGGTCATCGTGGGCCGAAGCAAGAGCCCTTCGGGTCATGAGCTGGCGGTGAGCGACGGAACGGTGAACGGGACGTCCGCGCTGCAGACCCTGAGTAGCTCCCCGTCCGACTTCGTCACCTCCGGAGCGCGGGTCTATTTCCGCCAGTACAGCTCCACCGCGAGCGCCTATCACCTGTACCGCACGGATGGGACGCTCAACGCGGGAGGGGTGGCGCGGATGGCGACGTTCACCGCCAGCCGCCCGGTCGCCTATGGCAACAAGGTGGCGTTCATCGCCGACACCACCTCGCTCGCCGCGAGCGACGGGACGGCCGCGGGGACGACGCTGGTGTCGGGGACGGAGAACACGTCGCCGAACGACCTTCACGGCGTGGGGCCGTGGCTGTTCTTCACCGCCCGGGATGCCACGAATGGGCGTGAGGTGTGGGTGCTCGATGAGGCCGGGGCTCGCCGGTTGGGTGACTTCGAGCCCGGGGCCGCGGACACGCGGCTGCTGGCCGCCACGCGGCAGTCCGGAGGGGCGGTCCTGCTCATCCAGACGGGGGCGGGCCGCGAGCTGGTGAGGACGAACGGCACTCCCGAGGGCACCACGCGACTGGGCGCCGTCCATGGCACGACGTGGCTGACGACCCTCGAGGACACGGTGTTCCTGGACTGTGATCCGGATGGGCTCGTGGGGCTGGAGCTGTGCTCGCTGCCCGCAGGCGCGACCGCGCCCCTCCTGGTCGCCGACTTCTCACCGGGCCTGATGCCCTCGTCGCCGTCCGCGCCCGTGTACGTCGCGGGCTCTCTGCTCGTCGCTGCGAGCCATCCCGACGTCGGCCGCGAGCCGTTCGCGGTGGATGTGGATGTCACGCCGCCGGTCATCAAGCCGACAGTGACGGGGACTCTCGGGAAGAACGGCTTCTATGTGAGTGATGTCACCCTCACCTGGTCCGTCACGGACACGGACACCCCCGTGAGCAATACGAGCGGCTGTGACAGCGTGGTCTTGACGGTGGACACGCTGGGGCAGGTGTTCACCTGCTCCGCCACCTCCGAGGGCGGCACGGCCGTCGAGCGCGTGACACTCCCGCGCGACACCTCGCCCCCCGTGGTGACGTGTCCGGGGCAGGTGCAGGGCACGGAGGCAACGCCCGTCGAGTTCTCCGTGACGGCCACCGACGCGGTGGACCCGGCTCCCGTGGTGGTCACCACCCCGCCTTCGGGCGCGGTCTTCCCGACAGGCTTCACCGTTGTCGAGGCCTCGGCGACGGACCGCGCCGGTCACCGCTCCTTCTGCCAGTTCTCGGTGCTCGTCTCCGAGCAGCCTGCTCCTGATGCCGGTCCCAACGACGCTGGGCCCGTGGACGGCGGTGGCCTCGTGGACGGCGGTCCGGGCGACGGCGGCTCGGGTGGGTCGGCTGATGCCGGGCGAGACGCAGGCGGAACGGTGGACGCAGGCGTCACGCCGACGCCACCCGCCGTCGAGTCCTCCTCCTGTGGCTGCGGAGGTGGTGGCGGGCAGCTCCTCTTCGGGCTCACGCTCCTGCTGCTCCCCGCGCTCTCCCGGCGGCGGCGCTGAACTCCCTCCGATGAGAGGTCCCGCGCGTGGCGGTGTGAGTCACGCGCGGGGGAGGGAACTCGCCGGCTCGTTCCGCCACTCCATCTCGATATCCGCGCGCTCGTAGCCCGTCTCGCACGACACTTCGCCTTCCAGGCGCGTCGTCACGAAGCCGTGCTTGCGATACAGCCCGAGCGCGGGCGCGAGCGCGCCGCCGGTGTTCGCACCTCGGCCGGCATGGCGTGCCCTCAGCCCTTCTTCGCGGAGGGCTTGTTGAGGTGGGCGAAGAAGTCGTTGCCCTTGTCGTCCACCACGATGAAAGCCGGGAAGTCGACCACTTCAATCTTCCACACGGCCTCCATGCCCAGCTCCTCGTACTCCAGCACCTCCACCTTGGTGATGCAGTCCTTGGCCAGCCGGGCCGCCGGGCCGCCGATGGAGCCCAGGTAGAAGCCACCGTGCTTCTTGCACGCGTCGGTGACGGCCTGGGAACGGTTGCCCTTGGCCAGCATCACGAAGCTGCCGCCCTCCGCCTGGAACTGGTCCACGTACGCGTCCATGCGGCCGGCCGTCGTCGGACCGAAAGAGCCGGAGGCATACCCTTCCGGCGTCTTCGCCGGGCCCGCGTAGTAGACCATGCGGTCCTTCAGGTACTGCGGCATGCCCTCGCCCCGGTCCAACCGCTCCTTGAGCTTCGCGTGGGCGATGTCGCGCGCCACCACCATGGGGCCGGTGAGCGACACGCGCGTCTTGATGGGGTAGCGCGACAGCTCCGCGCGCAGCTCGCTCATCGGACGGTTGAGGTCCAGCTTCACCACCTCGCCAGCCAGGTCCGCGTCCGTCGTCTCCGGGAGGTACTTCGCCGGGTCCGCCTCCAACTGCTCCAGGAAGACACCGTCGCGCGTAATCTTGCCGAGCACCTGCCGGTCCGCCGAGCACGACACGGCGATGGCCACCGGGCACGAGGCGCCGTGGCGCGGCAGCCGGATGACGCGCACGTCGTGGCAGAAGTACTTGCCGCCGAACTGGGCGCCAATGCCCATGCGCTGCGTGAGCTTCAGCACCTCCTGCTCCAGCGCCACGTCGCGGAAGCCCCGGCCCAGCGCGTTGCCCTCGGTGGGCAGCGTGTCCAGGTAGCGCGCGGAGGCGTACTTGGCCGTCTTCAGCGCGAACTCCGCGGACGTGCCGCCCACGACGATGGCCAGGTGGTACGGAGGACACGCCGCGGTGCCCAGCGAGCGGATCTTCGCGTCGAGGAAGGCCAGGAGGCTCGTCGGGTTGAGCAGCGCCTTGGTCTCCTGGAACAGATAGCTCTTGTTGGCCGAGCCGCCGCCCTTGGCCATGAACAGGAACTTGTAGGCGTCGCCGCCCGTCGCGTAGAGCTCGATCTGCGCGGGCAGGTTGTTGCCGGTGTTGGCCTCCTTGTACATGTCCAGCGCCGCCATCTGCGAGTAGCGCAGGTTGGACGTGCGATACGTCTCGAAGACGCCGCGGGAGAGGGCCTCCTCGTCGTGGCCGTCGGTGAGGACGTGCTGGCCCTTCTTGCCCATGATGATGGCGGTGCCCGTGTCCTGGCAGGACGGCAGCACGCCACCGGCGGCGATGTTCGCGTTCTTCAGCAGCTCCAGCGCGACGAAGCGGTCATTCGCGGACGCCTCCGGGTCCTGGAGGATCTTCGAAAGCTGGCCCAGGTGGCCGGGGCGCAGGAGGTGCGCGATGTCCCGCATGGCCTCCCGGGTCAGCAGGGTGAGCGCTTCGGGGGCGACCTGGAGGAAGGTGCGTCCGCCGGCCTCGAAGGTGGAGACGTGGTCCTTCGTGAGCAATCGGTAGGGCGTCTCGTCCTTGCCCAGCGGGAGCATTTCCTGGAACTGGAAGTCGTTCATCGCGCGCGCCTCTTCGGGGGAGTCTTCGGCGCCCAGGAGTAGCGCCCTTGGCGGCGGGATGGGAGCCAAAAACGTGGACCGGGCCACACCCCAGGCCCCTGTCCGGCCGGGACCTGGAGTGAGGGGAGGGGGGCCGACGGTCGGCTGGTGGTCAGCCCGCCCGGCTGACAACTCGCGGCAGGCCCAGGTTGTGCGATGCTGTGGACCCCCGTGGCTTATTCCTCCGTACAAGCACTGTGGCTCTGCATCCTGGCCCTCGTCGGCGCCACGGCTCGCGCGGCTGAACCGTCCACCGTCGAGCAGCGGGCCCGCGAGGACCTGGACCGTCAGCTCCAGGCCCTGGTCAAGACGCCTCCTCCAGAGGTCGTCATCACCTACGAAGGGCTCCCGGGCGCGGGTACCGCGCGGGCCTACAAGCTGCTGGAGGTGGACTTCATCCTCAACGGCCAACCCCTCGCCGTACCGGGGCTGGACGTCATCTCCGGCCCGGGCATCCATCGCCTCGCGTCGCTGAAGGTGGAGGAGGGCTCCTACACGCTGGTGTCGCGCGTCACCTATACGAACAACGACGCGTGGAACCTCTTCAGCGAGGAGAGCGGCTTCCTCTGGAAGATGACGGCCTCCGTCACGTTCCAGGCGCAGAAGGGGCTGCGGATGCGGGTGAAGGTGATTCCCGGCATCAACCCCACCGCGCCCGACCCTCGGCTGAAGCTGAAGCTGTCGCACGATGTATCGGCGGAGATGACCGCGCCGCTCGCGGACGCCACGCTGGTGGAAGGCCAGGACGCGGGTGCGCCACCCATCGCCGTGGCGCAGGTGACGCCGCCTGTCACCGCGCCGCCCGTGACGGCGCCTCCTGTCACCGCGCCGCCAGTCGCGGGGACGAAGCCCCGGGAATCTCCGGAGCAGGGCCCGGTGGCGCCGGGGCGGCTGCTGCTGAAGGTGCTCGCGGGCAAGAAGCCCGTGGCCGCCACGGCGTATGTCCGGGGCAAGGGCGCGCCGCAGCAGGTCCTCCTCGACAAGAACGCGCGCAAGCCGGTGCCGGTGATGCTGCCCCCGGGTGAGTACACGGTGGATGTGCTCTCCAAGGGGTTCCTGGCCCAGACGCGTCAGGTGAAGGTGAGCCGAGACCGCGAGGCCTCGGTGGCCTTCGTGCTGGCGCCCGCGCCCGCTCAGAAGGCGAAGCAGCCGCAGGTGAAGAACGAGCGCGTGGAGCTGCCCAAGCCCCCGCGCTTCGCGGAGAAGCAGGCCGCGCCGCGCAAGGACTCCACGGAGGGCCTGGCCCTGTTGGTGGACCTGCTGGTGCGGGACGAGACGCTGAAGCTGCGCCTGGAGGGACACACGGACAACCGCGAGGCTCCGGCGACGGCGCGACAGGCGCTCTCCGAGTCGCGCGCCAAGGCCGTGGCGGACCTGCTGGTGAAGGCGGGCCTGAGCCCGACGCGCATCGACGCCTCCGGCCTGGGTGATACCCGTCCCAAGGCCCCCAACCTGATTCCGCGCGGGCGCGAGCTGAACCGCCGCGTGGACATCCTGCTGGTGAAGGGCAAGTAGCGCCCCCCGCCTCCTCGGGGCTCCTGACGTGTGCTTGGATGGGCCCCTTTTCAGGGGGAGCGTCCATGTCGTCCCAGGAGCCGGTGAAGAACGCGTATCTCGACCAGGTGCGGGAGCAGCAGCAGCGCCTGGAGGTGGACCTGCGGGCCCGCAAGCAGATGGTGGGCGGCATCGCCATGGCTGCGGCGAGCGCGTCCCGCCCGGCGTCGCCCGGAGGTGGGGGCGGTGGCGGAGGAGGAGGTCTGTCTCTTATACACAG
>NZ_VIFM01000353.1 GCF_006636215.1 Myxococcus llanfairpwllgwyngyllgogerychwyrndrobwllllantysiliogogogochensis
TGCGTCCGCCGAGGATGCGCACGACTGGGTGACGCGCTTCGTGGATTGGTACAACACCGAGCACCTTCACTCCGCCATCCGCTTCGTCACGCCTGACGACAGGCACTTCGGTCGCGAGGCCTCGCTGCTGGCTCGACGCCACCGGGTGTACCAGCGCGCCCAATCCCGTCACCCGGAGCGCTGGAGCCGCGTCACGCGCAACTGGACTCCCGCGGGCTCCGTCCGCCTGGGCCCCTCGCCCAGCCGCATCTCGGCCGTGCAGGAGATGAAGCGCATCGGCTGAACCCTCTCACGCGACATCTACCTTGACGCTCACCGCTCTCGTCGGTGCCGTTCTGCCAGGGCTTGCCCGGCGCGATGTGTGCCAGCTCGATGCGCGCCTCCGCGGCCCACCGCAGGATGGCCGAGGCGACGAACTCCGGCCCGTTGTCACTGCGCATGTGCCTGGGTGCCCCTCTCTGACTCACCAGCTTCGACAGCACCTCGACGACCCGTCCGGAGCGGATGGCGCCCGCGACGTCGATGGCGAGGCACTCGCGCGTCCACTCGTCCACCACCGTGAGGCATTTGAGCTGCTGTCCGTTGGCGCAGCCGTCGAAGACGAAGTCGTAGGCCCACACCTGGTTGGGCCCCGTCGCGGGCAACGGACGCGGGCGGCTGGCCGCCACTCGCCGCCTGGGCCGTTTGCGCGGCACCTGCAGGCCCTCCTTGCGCCAGAGCCGATGCGCCCTGTCTGGACACATGCGGTGACCGTCCCGTTCCAAGAAGATGCGGATGCGACGGTAGCCGTACCTCGGGTACTGCAGGGCGAGCTCGCGCATCCGCTCCACGACAGGCTTCTCCCGCTGTGCCTTCTGCGACACGTACCCCATGGCCGAGCGCGCCACCCGCAACAGCCTGCATGCTCGCCGGGTGGACAGCCCCCGGGCGCGGGCATACTCCACCTGCTGTCTTCGCGCGGGGGCGCTCACCATTTTTTTGCTTGGATTTCCTTCAACACTTCGATGTCTAAGTCCCGCTCAGCCAGCAGCTTCTTCAGCCGGGCATTCTCCGCCTCCAACTGCTTCAGCCGCTTCGTGTCGTTGGCGTCCATGCCCCCGAAGCGCTTGCGCCATGCGTAGACCGTCGGCTCGCTCACTCCGTGCTTCTTCGCGGTCTCCGGTACTGACGACCGCTCCGCCTCGCGCAGAATCGCGACCATCTGCTCTTCGCTGAACCGACTCTTCTTCACTGCCTGCCTCTGTGGTGGCCGGAGACGGCATCCTCTCAACCTTCAGGTGGTCCGAAAACCGCAGGGCATGTCACTGCGTTGGCACATCCCCCAGGAAAGCAAAAGGGAGCAACGAAAGCCCAAGTCTGTGAGTCAATAATGACCGCATTGAATCGGCACGAGGACTCGACAAGACTTACAGGACCTCCATCTGAGGTCGAACTGCACCTCACCCAACTCAATCCAACATGAGCACACCAGACACAGCAGCACCCAAGATCTTTATTTCGTACGCATGGTCATCACCCGACCACAACGAAAGAGTGCGCGGATTGGCTGACCGCCTATTTGGTGACGGGATCGAAGTCATCATCGATGTCTACAGTCTACGAGAAGGCCACGACATCATCGCGTTCATGGAGAAACTGGCAACCCAGAAGGACATTTCTAAGGTCTTAATCATCTCCGACAAGAAATACGCCGAAAAAGCCGACAAACGCACGGGGGGCGTTGGGACCGAATCTCAAATCATCTCGTCAGAGGTGTACAGTAGTATCGAACAAGAAAAATTCATCCCTATCGTTTTCGAACTCGACGACGGGAAGCCCGCTCTCCCAGTCTACCTCAAAAATCGATACTTCATCGACATGTCCACCCTGGAGAGCGAGAACGAAAACTACGAAAGGTTAATCAGAAATATCTACAATAAACCGCAACTTAAAAAACCAAAGCTCGGGAAAACACCTGCCTTCATTCTTGAAGATACTCAGCAACCTACGGCGACCGCTGGTCGCGAGCGGACGGTCCGTGATGCAATCCTTAAATCAAGACCATATGCGACAAACACAATAAACGACTACCTTGGCGCAATTTCAGACGAAATCAACAATATTCCCCCATCCAAACACCACAACTACAGCGAACTGGAGGACGAGGCCCTGAAGAGGATACAGGACTTCACATCCACCCGAGACGAGTTCATTGGCCTATTGGACTTCCTCGCTGGACACACCACCCCCGGCTATCTAACGGAGCCTCTCTTTGCCTTCTTCGAGAGCGTCACCAAGGCACTATCGGTCCCTTATCCCAAGGGAGGGGGAACAATTCCCCCCAACGAGTCAATTGAAGCTGCCCAGTTCATCACTTACGAGCTCTTCCTGCACACAGTATCCGCACTCATTCGGAAGTCGCAATTCAAGACTGTCAATACAATGCTCTCGCGCGAATACCATGCTCCGCTGGGCAATGGGGAGATGGCGTTTGACTCTTTTGCGTGTTTTCGACCGTACCTCAGAGTTCTTGAGGGCTACAGGAAGGCAAAGGTAAGTCTTGTCAGTCCCACGGCAGGCCTCGTCAAGGATAGAGCGCTGGGCTACGTTTCTTTTGACGAAATAATGCAGACCGAATTCATTCTAACCCTCTTTAGCTTTATCCACAAGCAGTCCCTTTGGTTTCCCCTCACACTGACGTTTGCCGGCATCGGCAAGACATTTCCACTCTTCCAGCGAGCAGAGTCCGAGCGTGTCTTTGATGGCTTGCGCGAGTTGTTCGCAGTTGAGGACAAGGATCAGTTTGTTGAGATGTACTCAATCGCAAATCAGGCAAACCCTCTAGGCAGGCAGATTCAGTTTCCAAATGCGCACTTCCATCTGAAGTACGAGCAACTGGGAAATTTCGGGAAGCTTGCTACCCGGCCGTGACCGGCTTGACAAGATAGATGGACGTACCCTGATAGCGGGTCTCGAGGTGGCCCAATCCACGCGGCCTTCAGCCGATGCGCTTCATCTCCTGCACGGCCTGGGGGGCCTCGTGCCAGGGCCAGCCTCGCAGATGCCGTGGGCAAGCCCAGGTGCTCCAGAATCGCCTGCACCCCGGGGGCCCCCTTCAAGTCCGCCAAGACCCTTGAGCCTGCCTCCACACCTCACGCAGGGGAACACGTCGAAGTCGAACGTCCTGCTGAGCAACTCGGCGTAAGTCCACTCGCGGTGTCCTCCGCTTCATTCGCTCCTTGCTGGCCGCTGCCTCAAGCCCCGGGCTCGCCTCCTCCCCATCTGCTTGAGGGACCAGAAAATGCGCAGTTTGGCGCCTGGAGCGAAGACGCTGTGGAATCTCGTGAGGTTTGCCCGAGGCACCAAGCACCAGGCACCAGGGACGCCAGGCGACGCAGCAACTCCAATCCGGTGAAGAGGAGGTGCGTGGTGCCGTCCGGCAGCGGTCGCTTATAGGCGGCGCATATGAATGCGAGCGTGGTCGTGAAAGCGAGCGTTCCAGAGAGGCGTGCTCTGGAATGGTTCGCTTGCATCGCCGCACCTTTCGTATGTCCTGGGGAAGCGAGAAGAACAGAGCATGCACCGCCCAGCCTACCGCGTCCTCGTACCCAAGCACCTGCGCCGGGGGTATGAACTGAAGCGCCTCCGTCGCCAGCTCTCGACAAGACTGGGATGTCACCCTCGCCCCAGGCATCCACAACCCACCAGCGCTCTTGCTATTGAAGGGCTCGCCCAGCCCCATCTTTAAAACCACTGGATATTACTCGCATTTCGGCCCCTCAGAGAGTTTGAGTCCTCTCAGAGAAAAGCCGAGAACGAGTTCGCGATGGGCTTCGTTCGGGGACACGAAATCGACCGGGCCAGATTCGCTTGTGATCCCTGGTGCTTCCAAAGGCTGTATCCTTGGCATGTGCGGACGCGACTCAACCTGCAAGCCCAAGTTCAACCCGCCGGGAGTGGGGCGCGATGAGCCTAAAGTTCCCGCTGCTTGTCCAGTTCGAGTTCCACCCAGATTCGAAGGAGGCGGCAGCTGCTGCCGATTACCTCCACGCGGTGCTGAACGCGGACCCTGCGGTACCGGGGCTCCAGATCCCGACGACTTTCACGCCTGACGATGGCTCGAGTGAGCCGCCCAAGCCTGCGGTGGCAAACGAGGCCGATCGCGTTCTCGTGGTCTTGCTGGCCGATGATCACCTGGCCGTTGCTGCACGCAAGCCGACGAAGAGCGGAACAACGTGGGGCGACTACGCGACCAAGCTTCGAGCGCTCACGGAGGCCGCCGGACACCGCTTCATGCCGGTACAGCTCACCGAGAGCGCGTATCCCATCGACAAGCGGCTCGACGACACGAACTTCCTCCGCGCCTGGGCAATCGACGGGGCCGAAGAGCGGCACAAGTTCATCGCGCGCCGTCTTGTGCATCTTCTAATTCGCCGGCTACGGCCACGCCCCGGCAACGAGGACGCGCCGCCAGTCACCATCTTCCTCAGTCACACGAAGATGGACCTCGAGCACGAGCCTCGGGTCGTGAAGACGCTGCTCGCCCATCTAACGGCGACCCAGCCTGAGAAGACCTGGTTCGACAGCGGCGACATCTCGACGGGCTCGCGGTTCGCGCACGAGATCGAAAAAGGAGTCAAGGACACGGCGTTGCTGACGATCGTGACCGACTCGTATTCGTCGCGCGCCTGGTGTCGGAAGGAGGTGCTGTTCGCCAAGCACCATCAACGGCCCGTTGTCATCGTCGACGGTGTTCAGGAGAGGGAGACGCGCCGCTTCCCGTACTCGGGCAACACACCGGTCATCCGCTGGAAAGCTCATGACGCCCAAGGAGTTGTAGATCTCCTCCTTCGTGAGGTACTTCGACACGCCTACGCCGAAGAGAGCCTGAAGCAGCGCAAGCGTGAAGGAGACGTGGTCTTGCCAGCGGGCCCAGAGCTGGTGACAATCGTCCATCTCAGAAAGGACAAGGACAAGGACCAGCCCGTCGTCCTGTATCCTGATCCGCCGCTCGGGCCCGAGGAACTGGAGGTGCTTGAGCGTACGGGGGTGCGCGTCGAGACGCCGCTGCAACGCCACGCGCTCGCCCACGACCTTCGCAGTCGCAACCTGATGGTTGCCCTGTCGGTCTCGGGCGCTGAGGACCTCAGTCGGTACGGCCTGCGAACCGCACACCTGGACTCGATCCTGCTCGATCTGTCTCGCTACCTGCTCGTGGCCGGAGTCCGGCTGGCCTACGGCGGCCATCTCGGGCCTGACGGCTACACGCTGCGTCTCGCAGACCTGCTCCGTGACCCCATCGTAGAGCAGCTCCGGGGTACGCCGAGTACGGAGCAGGCGGCGCCGGAGCTCGTCACGTGGCTCCCGTGGCCGATGCTTGTTTCGGTGCGTGACGAAGCTCGCCTTGGTCCGCTCGTCGACATGCAGCGCTGCACCCGGCCGAGCGACATCGACGAGTCGCTCGACCCTGCCTTCGTAGCGAAGCCCGACGTCGCGGTCCCATTCGACACGCCTGTTCGCCGCTTCGCGTGGTCCAGAGGGCTGACCGAAATGCGTGAGCGCCAGACGACAGAACTGGGCGCGCGCGTCGTGGTCGGCGGAAAGCTCGGACGCCCCGATAACCTTTACCTGGGGCGCATGCCGGGCGTCCTTGAGGAGGCGCTCTTTGGCATTCGTGCTCAGCGCCCGGTCTATCTCGTCGGTGCATTCGGGGGCTGCGCGCGGCTGGTCCTTGATGCGCTCGACGGCATCGAGCGCGCTGAGCTGACCTCGGCATACCATCAGGCGCTGCCGCACGCGCCCGAGCTGAAGAAGCTCTATGCAGACCGCGGCGTGACGTGGGAGGAGTACGAAAGCATCGCCGCCGAGCTGAAGGCGTGCGGCATGTCGGGACTCAAAAACGGACTGTCCGTCGAAGAGAACCGTGAACTCGCGACGGCGCGCTCGGCCGAGCGCATCGTCGAGTTGGTCCTTCACGGGCTGCAACAATGCAATCAGCCAGCAGTCGCTGGCGGCGCGGAGTGAAGAGCATGTCGGACACAAAGCACATCTTCATCTCTCACGTTCACGAAGACGACGTTCTTCTCCCAAAGCTGAAGGACCTGATCTCGAAAGCCGGGATGGAGGTGCGCGACGGGTCGATCAACAGCGACAAGCCGAACAACGCGACGAACCCAGACTACATCAAGGAGAAGTTCCTCAAGCCGCACATCGACTGGGCGAGCACGCTCGTCGTGCTCATCACGCACAACACAGCGCAGAGTGACTGGGTGAACTGGGAGATCCAGTACGCGATCGAGCAGGGGAAGAAGGTTGTCGGCGTGTTCGCGCAGGGCGCAACTGACGCGGACATCCCCGAGGCGCTTCGAACGCACGGCGATGCTGTGGTCGTGGGTTGGCAGAGCGAGCGCGTCGTCGATGCAATCAACGGCAAGATCAATAGCTTCGACGACCCTGCCACTGGTAGCCCGCGTACGGCGCCGGACTACACCGTCAAGAGGTTTAACTGCTGATGCGGCTCTACTCCTACGTCGTGGCGCGTGACTTCGGCTTTGCTCCGAACCCGTTCTTTGGTTTCTGCACGTTGGCAACGTGCAAACCGAAGATCCGCAAGCGCGCGTCCGTCGGAGACTGGGTCATCGGGACCGGCGCGGCGAGCACCTACAAGTATCGTGGCCGCCTCATCTACGCGATGCAGGTGAGCGAGGTCCTCGACTTCGACAAGTACTGGAACGACTCACGCTTCCTCGTCAAGCGCCCCAACCTGACGGGTAGCCTGAAGGTCATGTATGGTGACAACATCTATCACCGCGAGGGCGAGCGGTGGGTGCAAGCCGATTCTCATCACAGCCTGCCGGGCGGTCGCGTCAACGACGCCAACCTCGTTCCAGACACCGGGGTGGACCGCCTGCTCGTCGCGACGAAGTTTGTCTACTGGGGCCGTTCGGCGCCGGAGCTCCCGAAGCGGTTTCGCTCGTTCGGCAAGGACAAGGACGACATCTGCGCAGGGAGATACAATCGCGTCTTTGAAGGCGACTTGCCCGTCGCCTTCTCTGCGTGGCTTGAGCGGGAAAATAGGTGGGGCATCCAGGGCGATCCTCTCGAGTTCGCGAGGCACGAGCGAGCCGCGGCCGCCTCCGCGATGAACGCGGCCGTCAAGAAGAAGCAATCCGCCCGAAGGACCGCGCGATGAACGCCACGCGCTGGCTCCCCGAGTTCGCGGCAACGGCGGCGAAGACCGACCACTTCGCGGGCAAGTCGGACCACGCTGCACTGCTAGCCGCAGGCATGATCGGAGAGGCCGGAAGCGTCGTCGCAGAACTGAAGAAGAAGCGCCGCGAGCGGGATGCCTATCCCGTGTACCACGAGAAGATGGTCGAGGAAGTCGGCGACTTTCTTTGGTACTTCGTGCGCCTCGTGGCTGTCGTCGCTCCTGGGCTACTCGACGAGCTACAGGTGCCCGGCGATGGCATCATTCCGGCGGCAGATGGTCCCCAGCTTATGGGGCACCTCGACTTCGGAGCGGCGGTGGGAGAGGTGCTCGCGGCGATCAGCTCGTCGAACAATGGCGACGCCGGCGCGCGGCTGCGTCGCGTATGGGCGTTGCTGACCGTCATCTGCCACGACGCTGAGATCTCCCTTCGTGCTGTAGCCGAGCGCAACACAGCGAAGACCAGGAGCCGCTGGCCCGACAAGAAGCAGTACGCGCCGCTCTTCGACGACGGCTTCTCCGTGGAGGAGCAGCTCCCTCGACGCCTTCGCGTCGACTTTCTCGAACGCGCACGTGGCACTCAGCGGGCCGTCATCCTGCGGTGCAACGACATCAACTTCGGCGACCGCCTCACCGACAACATCGAGGACCCAGACGGCTATCGCTTCCACGACATCTTCCACTTCTCCTACGCCGTGCATCTCGGATGGTCGCCGGTCGTGCGCGCGCTCATGCGAACAAAGCGCAAGAGCAACTCGAAGATCGACGAGGCACAGGACGGAGCCCGAGCGGGCATCATCGAGGAGGCCGTCTCGGCGATCGTCTTCAGCCGCGCGAAGCAGCTCAAGTTCTTCGAGGGGCTCGATCACGTCGACCTCGACCTGCTGAAGACCGTCAAGGAGTTCGTCGAGGGCTTCGAGGTCGAGGCCGTGCCGCTTTGGCAGTGGGAGACGGCCATCCTCGATGGCTACCGCGTCTTCCGCGAGCTGTGCGCTGGACCAGGCGGGCGGGTGACGCTCGACCTCATCGAGCGCCGACTCAGCTACATACCCCACGCTGCGAACGAGGAGCGAGGTAAGGGGCTTCCTTCACCTTTGCGAGGAACGACATGAGCAACAGGCACAAGGTCTTCGTCAGCTACCACCACGCGCGCGACGAGACTTACAAGACCAAGTTCGAGCAGTTCGGCACCATCTTCGACGCCCTCGTGCCGGGATCGGTGAATGATGGGGACATCGACCCGAATCTACCTGCCGATACGATTCGCCAGAAGATCCGCGATGAGTACCTCCGCGACACGTCAGTGACGGTTGTGCTGATCGGCGCGGAAACATGGCAGCGGAAGCACGTCGACTGGGAGATCGGGTCGTCGATCCGACACACGGAGTACAACCCTCGATCGGGCCTTCTCGGCATCCTGCTCCCCACGTACCCGCGAACCGACCCGACGAAGTGCAACTCGCGCACGATCCCGCCGCGTCTCTACGACAACCTCAAATGCGAGTTCGCAACCATCTACAACTGGTCGGACAACGCCGCGACAGTCCAAGGCTGGATTCACGACGCCTACCTGCGAAAGAGCACGAAGCAGCCGGACAACTCGCGAGTGTTGTTCGCGAGGAACCGGACGGGCAGCGAGTGGGCCGATTGAGCATGCGCCCTCCATACGAGATCCGACTCGAAGGCGGGCGCGTGCTCAAGACGACCCCTGTGTTCGACACCTACTGGCGCTTCGCTTCGGAGCGTCAGGAGATGTTCATGCGCCGCGTGCTGGGCAGCACGCCACCGTGGACCGAGGACCCGATCCTCAGCGTGCATCGGTTCACGAACACGTACCGGGCGTCGGACCGCGTGAGCCAGTACCTGATCCGCCACGTGATCTACGAGGGCTCGCAGAAGGCCGAGGAGATTTTCTTCCGCACGATCCTGTTCAAGCTATTCAACAAGATCGAGACATGGGAGAGCTTGCACACGAAGCTCGGCGCGCTGAGTTGGAAGGACTTCTCGTTCGATGCCTACGCGAAGGTGCTGGACGGGCTCCTCGACGAAGGAGCGCGCGTGTACTCGGCCGCGTACATCATGCCATCGCCGGCGTTCGGCAGCCCGCGCAAGCACCGGAACCACCTCAGGCTAGTCGAGCACCTGATGAAGGATGGAGCTCCGAAGAAGCTCGCCAAGGCGGGCTCGCTTCGAGCCGCGTTCGAGCTGCTGCGCGGCTACCCGTCGCTCGGCGACTTCCTCGCGTTCCAGTTCGCCATCGATCTCAACTACAGCGAGCTCACCGACTTCTCGGAGATGGATTTCGTGGTCGCTGGCCCTGGCGCGCGCGACGGCATCCGCAAGTGCTTCGAGGACACGGCGGGGCTGACGGAGGCCGAGATCATACAGGTCATGGCCGAGCGCTCGGAGGCCGAGTTCCAGCGCCTCGGCATGAGCTTTCGGAACCTGTGGGGACGAAGCCTGCAGCTCATCGACTGCCAAAACGTCTTCTGCGAGGTCAGCAAGTACGCGCGCGTCGCCCACCCGGACATCGAGGGCGAGTTAGGGCGAACGCGCATCAAACAGAAGTACGCGCCCCGACCGGTGCCGGTCCCACAATGGTACCCACCGAAGTGGGGAATCACAGTCGACGCGTTTGCCGACACGCTGTATCCCGCGATGAATGGCCCCCGCATTCATCGCGGGACAGTGCGAATCTGAGAGAGTGTCCCAGCTCCCCGCGCGCAACACACTGGGTTCGCAGCGATTTGCAGATTCGGGATGGTGCGAACAAAGTTGGCGCGTCCCGCAGAGAGCGCTGCGAACGGGATGGTGAACGGCGTCACTCGGGGCGCATAAGAGGGAAGGGGCGCTGTTGAGGGGGAGGGAGG
>NZ_VIFM01000354.1 GCF_006636215.1 Myxococcus llanfairpwllgwyngyllgogerychwyrndrobwllllantysiliogogogochensis
CTCGGGGGCTCTCGGAGGTGGGTCAGCGCGCGGAGGGGTCGTACCACTCGATGCGATAGGTACAGGACTCCGCGTCGTGACGGGTGCGGGAAATGGTGAGGCCCCGCACACCGATGCGATGCAGCCCTTCTTCCAGGACGCCCTCGACGAAGCCCTCGGTGACGTCCGGCTCGTTGAACCACAGCTCCGCGGTGGTGGGGTTCACCACGTTGACGCGCGTCTGCGTGAAGTTGTTGCCGCTGCGGAAGTTGTGCGTCATGCGGCCCAGCGAGCGCATGGGACCCAGCACGCGCGCCAGCGTGAGCACCGCCGAACCCATGACCGTCTGCGCATAGCCTTCAATCATCCGCCGGGCGAGCCGCCGACGGGCCTCTTCCAGGGGCTTCTCCGGATAGAGGGAGCGGCCGACCTCGTCCAGGCACCTCACCCACACGGAGTGGGGATAGGCGGCCTGGAGGGGGGCGTCCAGGTCCATGCCCAGCTCGCGCAGTTGGGTGCGCAGCTCGTAGGACAAATCCTTGTCGAGCGTCTTCAGGTAGAGGCTGTCCACCGTGTTGCCGAAGATGACGCGCTCCTGGCTCATGCGCTCGTGCCCCCGAGTGTCGCCGGCCTACCCGGGCCGGCGGACGCGCATTCTCCCCGGAGGTGACCTCCGGAGGCCAGTCCTGTCGACGACTACTCGCGGACCTCGTGCACGGGCAGCACGGGTGGTAGCACGGTGTTGCAGCCACGGCCCAGGTTGCCGAGGACGATGGAGTAGTCCGTGAAGTCGACGACGCGGTCCCCGTTGAAGTCCGCCGCCGGGCTGGCCGGGGGAACCCTCAGCCCGTAGTTGGCGAGCATGAAGCGGTAGTCCACGGAGTCGACGCAGCCGTTCCCATCCGTGTCGCCGGGGATGGGGAGCGGGCGAATATCGTCGATAGGCGTGTAGCGGCCTCCCGACGCCTTGGCGACCTCCTGGACGAAGGTGAGGAAGAAGGGCTCGGGCGCCAGCGTGATGTGGTTGAAGAAGACATCCGCGTCGAAAACGAGCTGGAAGGGATTGGGGCTGTCGCGCAGCGGGTCGCCCGTCTTGAGCATGTTGCGGACCTTCCACTCCCACGAGCCTTCCTCCAGGTCGGGATAGCGCGTGGCGCTCGGAGGGCCGTAACAGAGCGTGGCCTCGGGCGTGCTGTTCTCCTCGCCGTCGGAGATGAGGCGGACGACCTTGCGGGCGTCGATGCCGGGGCCGAACTGGAGCAGCTCGTCGGCGGCGTCGCAGACAGCGAGCGCCAGGGGCGTCGCGCCCGCGCCCACGCTCAGCCGGCTCAGGCTCGCCACCGTCGTCGGGCCGTCCTCGAAGCCCTGCTCCCGGCGGTAGCCGCCGCCCTCGAACGTCCAGATGGCGAACAGGCGCGGCAGGGCGTTGGGCGTCTGGACGAAGTCTCGCCCGCGCACGAGCGCATCCGCGAAGCGCGTCTGTCCCGAGGCCCGCGTCGTCCTCATGGTGCCGCTGCGGTCAATCAAGATGATGACGTGCTCCTCGGTGAAGGCGTGCGCCGCGGTGCCGGACAGCAAGGCGAGTGAGAGTGCCGCGCCCGCGAGTGCACGCGGGGCCCACCGATTCAGGATACGGGCGAACATGGGTGTCTCCTTGTCGAGTTGCATCAGAACAGCTCCACCTTCACGGGGATGATGCTGTCGTTGCGCGTGCCATCACCGAGCTGGCCTTCCGCGTTGGCCCCCCAGGCCCACGTCGTGCCGTCCGAGCGCAAGGCCATGGAGTGGTGGTCTCCGGCGATGACGGCCACGACGCCCGTCATCCCCACCACCATCACCGGGACATGGCGGTTCTCCAGGAAGCCGTCCCCAATCTGGCCGTCGAAGTTGAAGCCCCACGCGCGCACCGTGCCGTCCGAGCGCAGCGCCAGCGAGTGATAGTCCCCCGCGGTGATGGAGACGATGCCGCTCAGGTTCGCCACGGACACCGGCGCGTTCTGGCTCAGCGTGGAGTTGTTGCCCAGCTGTCCCGAGCCGTTGTAGCCCCAGGACCACACCGAGCCGTCCGAGCGCAGCGCCATGGAGTGGTAGCCCCCGGCGGTGATGGCCGTCATCGCCGACAGCCCCACCACCTGCACCGGCACGATGTGCCAGGCGTTGTTCCCGCTGCCAATCTGGCCATCGAAGTTGTAGCCCCACGCCCACACCGTGCCGTCGGAGCGCAGCGCCAGCGAGTGGCTGTGGCCGGCCGCGATGGCTGTCACACCCGCCAGGCCCGTCACCTGCACGGGGTGGTTGCGGTCCACCGTCGTCCCGTCTCCCAACTGTCCGTAGCGGTTGAAGCCCCAGCCCCACACCGTGCCGTCGTTGTGAAGCGCGAGTGAGTGGTACGCCCCCGCGGAGATGGCGGAGATGCCAGACAGGCCCGACACCGGCACGGGCTGGGAGCGGTTGGTGTTGGAGCCATCGCCCACCTCGCCCCGCGTGTTGACGCCCCAGGACCACACGGTGGTGTCGCCCTTGAGGACCACGGTGTGGCGGTGTCCGGCGGCCACGGCCACGCTGGCCGTCAAGCCCATGCGCGCGGGCAACAGCCGGTCCGCGCCCAGGCCGTTGCCCAACTGGCCCTCCTCGTTGTCGCCCCAGCTCCAGAGGTTGCCCGCCGCGTCCAGGTAGACGGAGTGCAGCTGTCCCGACGTCACCCCGGGGTTGCCCAGCGTGGTGTTGCCCACGCGCACCGGAGACATGCGGGGCAGGAAGGTGCCGTCACCCAGCTGGCCGAAGGCGTTGTCACCCCAGGACCACACGGTGCCATCCGCGCGCAGCGTCAGCGAGTGCTTGAAGCCCGCCACCAGCGTGACGCCGCCACTGAGGCCCGCTTGAATCGGCAGCGTGCTGCTCGTCAGCGTGCCGTTGCCCAACTGGCGATAGCGGTTGTCACCCCAGGCCCACACCGCGCCGTCCACGCGGACCGCCAGCGAGTGGTAGTTGCCGGCGACCGCCGCCAGCACGTCCGTCAGCACCACCTGCACGGGGTAGGAGCGGTTGATTTTCGTCCCGTCGCCGAGCTGGCCCGTCGAGTTGAGTCCCCACGTCCACGCCGTGCCATTCGAACGCAGCGCCACGCAGTGGGACGCTCCCGCGGAGATGGTCACCACGCCGGCGAGCGACTGCACCTGCGCGGGCGTGCCCCGCGTCGTCACCGTGCCATCGCCCAACTGGCCACTGCGGTTGTCGCCCCAGGCCCACACGGTGCCGTCCGAGCGCAGCGCCAGCGACGTGTTGCCACCGGCCGCCACCGCGATGACGCCGCTCAGGCCCGCCACCTGCACGGGCAGCGTGCTGCTGGTCGCCGCGAGCGCGCCGAGCTGCTTGTAGCGGTTGTCGCCCCAGGCCCACACGGTGCCGTCCGAGCGCAGCGCCACCGAGTGCGAGAAGCCCGAGCCCACCGAGAGCACGCCGAACAGACCCTGGGCGCGCACGGGCTCGTTGCTGGCGAGGACGGTGCCGTTGCCCAACTGCCCCGAATAGTTGTCACCCCAGGACCACACGGTGCCATCCGAGCGCAGCGCCGCCGAGTGGTAGTCCCCCGAGGCCACCGCCACCGCGTCCTCCAGGTTCTTCACCTTCACCGGCGTGGGGCTGTCGGTGAACAGGCCATTGCCCAGCTGTCCCTGCCGGTTGTAGCCCCAGGCCCACACCGAGCCGTCCGAGTGGACGCCCACCGAGTGGTACTGGCCCAGCGACAGCCGGGTGGCGGAGGCGCGGCCCGCGAGCGCCTGGCGCAGGGCTCGCTCGTGGGTGGAGGGGTCCTCGCCGCCGCAGCCCGTCCAAAGCCAGAGGCCGACGAAGAGCGCCCACGTCCAGCCAATCCTCGACGACAGGTGCGACTCGTTCAGGCTCATGGCCATCCCTTCGGTGTGCGCCGTCAGCGACGGCACCAGGTCTTGCCTTCGGTATCCTTGCAGCCGTCCACCACCCACCGGGCGATGAGCCGTCGCAGCTCCACGGGCAGCTCCATGCCGGCCATGGGCATGCCGGGCTTCGCTGCGACCAGGCCGTGCTCGGCCTCCAGCGCGCGCGTCTCCAGCCTGCGCCAGTACTCCTCGCCCGACTTCTTCTTGAGGTACGTCTTCAGGCCCTCCGCGTCCGCCGTGAAGGCGCTGGCCGCGCGAGGGCTCGTCGCGTGGCAGTGCACGCAGGTGGCGTCCCGGAAGAAGGGGCCCCAGAGATAGGCGAGCATCGTGGGAGGCACCGCCCCGGGCATGGCGGCGTCCTTCATCGCCAGCCGCGTCACGCGCGCGTCCAGCTCGCGCTCCTTCTCCACCCGCATCTCGTCGAACAGGCGGTGCAGGAGCCGGGCCTCGTCCAGCGAGAGCGGCACCTCCGGCATCTGTCGGTCCGCGCGCGCGTAGGGCGGCTGCTCGCGGCAGTACTCATACGTCCACTCGGGCGTGTAGAGCCCCAGCGATACCCCGTCCCGTCCGGAGAGGGGCTTGTCTCCGGCGTGACAGCTGGCGCAGCGCGCCTTCCAGAGGGTGTCCGCGTCCTTGCGCTCGGAGGCCGTCAGCTTCGCGGCGGGGGCCTCCCTCGCCGGCAGCCGCACCGACAGGAGCGCGGCGACGTCCTTCACGTCGCCCGACTGGAGGCTGGGGTAGGCCATCATCCGGGGCGCGCGGCTGCCCTCCTTCTGGGAGAGGGTGCTGGGGCGCTTGAGGAAGGCGGCGAGCCCTCGCGAGGAGATGCGGGGCACCTTCTGTCCCGGATGCTCGAGGAGCTCCGGGGCATTCATGTAGGCCAGCGGCGTCTTGGCCAGATGCGCCAGCTTGTCCTCGCGCACGGGGATGGCGAAGTAGCGCGGGTCCGGCTCGCGCTTCTGGCGCTTCACGGCGACGTCGTTGATTTCGGCGTGGCAGCCAAAGCACTGGCTGTCCGTCCACCGGCCCAGGCCGTTGGCGAAGCGCGTCTGGGGCTCGGTGCGCTTGGACGTGTGGCAGCCGGTGCACTCCTGGGCCACGACGCCCTTGGCGGAGGCCAGGCTTCCCAGCACGAGGACGAGGAGGGCGAGCCGTCTCACGGCGCGCTCCCGGTGGGCTGGGTGAGCTTCACGCGCGAGGGGTCCTCCTCTGGCTCGGCGAGGCCTCGAAGCACGTCGCGGAAGTCCTCGGACGTCGCGTCCCCTGGTTTCGCCTGACAGCTCCGGTAGGCGCTCACCAGGGCATACCCGGACACCGACCACCGCGCTTCGGTGGAGCCGGCGGGTGGGGGCACCCGGGTGACGATGCACTGCTGGACCTGCTGCCTGCGCTGCTCCGGCGTCTGGCCGGGCTCGTCGGGGTCATCTCCCGAGCACGCGCACGCCGTCCATCCCATGAGTCCCGCCAGGACCCAGACCCATCGTGTCATCTCGAAAGCTCCCGAGCCGGGAGCGTCATGGCCGTCGCCATGGCCGCCCCCGGCTGCTGATGTGAGGGTTTGTCTTCGCGCGGGGCGCCTTGCCGACTAGCCGAAGTTGATGACCAGCGGCGTGGGCGTGCAGATGGCGGCGGAGTTGCTCGCCGCGGCCGGGGACATCGTCGCGGTCTGCGCCGTCAGGTTGAGCGTGAAGGACTTGATGTACGTCTCCCAGCCGACCTGCGGGTCGGACGTGACGAACAGGGAGGGGCTGAGCTGGGCGAGCTTGGCGGACTCGAAGAGCACGTTCCAGCTGTTGCCGCCCACGCCCAGGTTGGGCGTCGTCTGGAGCACGCCGTCCGTCACCAGTCGCTGGTTGATGGCGGGGACGTTCAGCAGGGGGCTGTTCGTCGCGCACAGCGGCACCGAGGCGCGCAGGGTGATGACCGGGTTGGCGGCGATATGGGCGCGCACCATCGCCTCGTCGGCGGGGAAGAAGTGGACGCTGAGTCCGCAGACGAGCGGATAGTTGCCGCCGACCACCGCCGGCCGGTAGTTGGTCGGCATGCCCTTGAGCAGGTCCGCGATTCCCGCCGAGGGCTGGCACGAGCCGGCCGAGGGCAGCGGGAGCAGCCGCGCGTCGGTGATGCCATGGCGGGTGATGAAGCCGTTGTACAGGTCCTGCGTGTGGGCGGTGGGGTGGAGGTTGACGAAGAGCCGCCTCATGCCAGCCACGGTGGCGACGGAGTCGGTCGGAATCTGCACGTACTGCGTATAGAAGACAGGGCCGCGATCCATCCCCATGTAGGGAACGAATACCATCTCAGACTCGCGGATGGTGCGCGCATAGTCGAGTGGCGGCGTGTCTGTCTGGGCCTGGGCGGACGTGACGGAAAGACACAACACGGCTGCGAGAGAAAGCTGAAGCAAGCGCATGGAGAAAGGGCCTGGTTGAAGGAAGGAAAGGAGGGGCGGAAGCCACCCCGAAGATGGCCTCCGCCCCGAAGTCATGGCGGTGCGGAATTACTGACCGATCAGCGCCCTGCAGCCCGCGTCTTCCATGTTCCAGCGGACGCGGCCCAGCTCGAAGCCGTCCAGGAGGCAGGTGACGTTCATGTTGGTCTTGACGGTGAAGTCCGTGGGACCCGGGTTGTACTGGATGTAGGTGACCTCGTTGCGCTCCAGGATGAGCTTCTCGTAGTTGGCGCGCATGGTGAAGATGGAGTTGGTCTGGTTGGAGACCTGGCCGTTGACCGGCGTCGTGTAGCGGCGGACCTCGTTGAACAGCTCGTCCTGGAGGCGGGCCTGGACGGCGTTCACGACGTTGATGAAGTTGGAGTCATTGGGCGCGGTGGGGCCCCAGACGCCGTTGTTGAGGTACTCGATGCGGATGCCGCACGCGTTCTCGGACGAACACGTGACCAGGCGCTCGAAGAAGGCGCGAACTTCGATGTCCACGCAGGAGCTCAGGTGGAACGCCGCGAAGGCGCTGGCCTGCTCGAACAGCGAGCGCCAGTTCACCGTGAAGCGCGCCTGACGGGTCACGTTGTGGGTCTTGATGTCCCAGTCAATCTGGGCCGTCATGATGTTGTCCCACTGGGCGCCCGTGGCCATCAGGGCGCGCAGCTGGTTGGTCCAACCCGGCAGGGTGGTGGCCTGGAAGGAGATGTCCTGCGCGACGACGCTGCCGCCGAGCGCGGGCAGGGTGTTGAACTTGTACATCACGTTGGTGTTGATGTCGTACGGCTGGGTCGGGTCCAGGTGGGTGAAGCAGTTGGGCACCGGGACGTCGCGGCCGTTGACGACGATGATCTCCATCTCGCAGTCGATCTCCACGCGGCCGTTGACCGGCGCGTACCCGGAGAGGACGAACTGGGTGGTGGAGCGGTTGGCCGGAGCCGGGGCGATCTGGAAGCCCTTCGCCGCGGCCTCCGTCGACAGGCGGTTGAGTGCGCCCAGGTCGCTGGTGGTCGAGAACGAGCCGCCCAGGTTCGCCAGCTCCATGCCCGCGAAGAAGCCGAACACGGGGATGAAGGAGGTGATCTGGAAGCGGGGGACGGGGTTGGTCGTCGTGGGCGACTGGACGGCGATGCCGCCGCGGCGCGGGACGTAATAGACGAGGTTGAGGTTGTCCGTGTCGCCCAGGAGCGTGAACGCGTCCTGCACAATCGGAGAGAAGTGCTGCGACATGGGCCTGGCGGCGGGGGACATCGGCGCGGCGAGGGCTTGCGTCGCAGAAAGCGACAGCGCGGCTACGGCGGTAGCGGAGAGGAACTTCTTCATGAGAGACATTCCTTTGCGTGGCGTGAGGACTGGAGGGCGCACCCTTCCCGTGCCTGCGAGCCCAGGGCTCGCAAACCGCGTGTTGGCGTCTTCGGTTCCCCACCATGCGAGCGTGGGTACCGAGGCCGTTCCGAGTGCTGTGTTTGGACTCCCCCCCATTTGTCCAAGGGCGATGATTGGACTTGGACGCTGGCATCCTACCGATTGCGGGCCAGACTGCCAGTGCGGGTCAGGCTAAATCGACTTTGTCTTGAAAGGTTATTTTGTCGGTGAAATCTGGTTTGGTTTTGTTTGTGGTTTCCCGAGGGGTCCGATGGATTCACCGCCCCTGTCGTGGCGGATGCGTGTCAATGACGGGGCCTCACGGCAGGAGCGCGAAAGGGTGTGTGGCTTCACTGGGAGGCGATCTGCGTGAAAACCGCACGTCCGCCCGCGTCGTGGCTTGAGCACGTGAGGCCAAGGCCGGTGGGGGCCGGGCGCGGAGATCGGAAGCGTGAGGGCACGGTGCCCGTGCGCCAACGGCGGCCCGAGGTGTCCCCGTGGTGCGCCGTTCCTTGTCGCCGGCCAGGCGAGCGCGTCGCACCGGGTAGGGCCGCTGGGAGCGGAAGTCTTCTGTCCCGCTGCTCGCGCCGAGCTGGAGTGCGCGGGTGACACTCGCTCCGCGTGCGTCATGCCGCGACTCGCGTGAGGAAGGTGGGTGTGAGTGAGCGCGTGAGTCGTTCACCACCCGTACGAGTGCGTGAGACATGGATGATGAAGGGGCACGACATCGTCACCGCGCGGAGGAAGTGTCCGCTACACTGCACGGCCAATGCTGTGGGTCACCTCACCGGTGGGCTTGCGCGGGACACGTGCCATGGACGGCTCTGGTTCCATCCCTTCCTTCGCCGTGCGCCGTGGCGAGGACGCGCTGTCTCGCGTGCGGGACTCGATGGCGCACAAGTTTCCCCACTTCCTTCCCGTGGCGCGTCGGTCGCTGTCCGCGCTGGTGGGCTTCTGTGATGGCTGGCAGCGGACGTTTCCGGCGCGCCAGGCCTCGGGTGTGGTGCCGGAGCTGACGACCTGGGAGCGCTTCCTCTCCACGGAGCCCCGCACGCGGCGCATCATGTTGACGGTGCAGCCCCTGGGGGTGGACACCTCGACGGGCACCTGGGCGCCGGTGCTGCTCGCCCAGGTGGCGCGCTGGCATCGGGACACGCGAGGGCGCCGCTACAACCAGCCCACGGATGTGTGGCTCGCGGGGCTGGGGCGTGAGGGGTTGGACGCCCGGCAGCGTGTCTCCGACGACAGCGTGCTCACGGTGGCTGTCACCAGCGAGGGCGGAGGCTTTCGGATGGCCCGGCTGCCGTTGGATGACGCGCAGCTGACTCCGGAGGCGGTGGCCGGGCGGCTGGCGGCCTGCGCGCCGTGTACGCTCGCCGAGGCGCGCCGGGCCGGGTGGCATCCCCAGGTGGTGGTGGACGTCGCCGGCCGGGGGCGCAGCGCGTGGACCTCGCATCTGCTGACGACGAGCACCTGGCTGGGCGCCCGGGTGGAGCCTGGAACCGGCTCGCTGGAGCTGGCGTTCGACCATCTGGTGATGGATGGCAGCGCGATGATGGAGGTGTCGCGGGCCATCGCCGCCGCACTGCCCCGGAAGGGACGCGCGGCCGCTGATGAATGGCTCACGGGGGCCGAGGACCCCTCGCCGCTCTTGCGCGTGGAGCTCCCGGAGCGGCTGGACTTCCGCAACCTCGCCTGTGCCTCGCTGGTGGCGCTGGGGCGCTCCAGCGGGGGCCTGCTGCGCTCCGACAACCCCACCATGCTGGTGCCGGTGTTGCCGGATGCGCCGTCGTCCGTGGCGCGGCCCTGGCGGCGCATCCGCATCGCGGTGATTCCCACCAGGACGAGCCAGGGGCCGGTGACGCCCGAGCAGGTGTCATTGCTGCTGGAGCGCACGCGAGGGGAGGGCGGGGTGTTGGAGGATATCTTCTCCACCTTGTATTCGCCGGCGCTGCCCTGGTGGATGCCGTCGCTGACCACGCATGGCTTCGCCTTCACGCCGGGACTGCGACAGGTGGCCACCGCGCTGTGTGGCAACGCCCTCTTGTCGAAAATCACCATCGAGGTGGAGGACGAGGCCGCCCTGGAGCGGCACCTCCCCATCTACTTCAACACCATGCGGCCGCTGCCCGCCGTGGGGGGCGGTGTGTCCCTCTGCGTGACGGAAGTGTTGTGCGCGACGCGCAAGGGCGTGCGCAAGCGCTTCTTCGGCGCTATCGCAGGCAGCGGCCCCTTCACCGCCCGAGAGCGGCTCACTGCTTTTCGGACGGAGCTCGAGCGCGAGGTGCTGCTTCGTGCCCGTCCCCCGATATCCCCTTCCCCCTGAC
>NZ_VIFM01000355.1 GCF_006636215.1 Myxococcus llanfairpwllgwyngyllgogerychwyrndrobwllllantysiliogogogochensis
GTGTCCGCTCAGGGGGCGCGGGTGAGGGTGATGGGGTAGGTCCGCGTGTCGCGGCGGATGAGGAGCGTGGCGGGACTGCCGGGTGCGCCCAGCTCCCGCTCGCGTGCCTCTCCGGCGGTGACGACGGTGGCCCCGTCGATGGACTTCACCACGTCCCCCGCGCGGATGGCGTCTCCGTGAAGGCCGTCCTGGACTCCTCGCACGAGGACCTCGTCGCCATCCATGCTGAAGAAGACACCGAGGCGACCGGGCTCGACTCGGGGAGGCCCCAGCTTCCAGTCGCCCACGTCCAGCGCCTTGCCCGCGGTCAGCTTGAGGGTCTTCTCCGCGCGCTCCGTCTTCTGGCTCCACGCGATGAGCCGGTGCTCACCCGGCGCGACGTCCTCCACACGGAAGCGACCATCCGCTCCGGTGGGGGGAGAGGTGAGTCCGTCCACATCCACGAACGCCGCCGCGAGGGGCGCGCCAGTCGCATCGACCAGCCGTCCGGAGATGACGCCTCCGGCCTCGACGATGATGTCGACCTGGGTGGTCTTCCCCGCGACGCTCGTGGCCTCCGCCTTTCCGGCCCGGCCATCCGGCAGCGTCACCGAGACGGCCAACTGTCCCGCCGGAACGTCCTCGACGACGAAGCGAGCACCCGCGAGCTCCAGCTCCTGACGTGAGAGGAAGTCGTCCTCGCTCTTCGTCGATGACACCACCAGCTTGAAGCCGTCGATGTCGCGTCCTCCCGCCGAGCGCACCGCTCCCGCCAGTCGCCCGCCGGGTTGGAGCTGGATGACCAGGGTTCTCTGCGTGTCGGGCACGGAGAGCAGGTCACCCCGTCGTCCGCCATTCGTCGCCCAGATGTGCAGGGCCTTGGTGCCCAGCGAGTCCGCGACGAGCAGGACCTGTCCCGAGGCATCCGTCATGTCCTCGAGGAGGATTTCGCTGCGGCCCGCCTCGCTGCCCATGACGGTCGCCGAGACACTGGGCGCGCCGTTCGGTTCGAGCACCGTGACGGCGAGGGCCCGCTTCGCTTCGCGCACCCGCAGGTCCACGCGCTGCGTCTGGCCGGCGGCCACTTCCACCACCTTCTCCTGGTCTCCGCTCTGATTGCCTGCCTCGGAGAGCCACGCTGCGACGTGATACGTGCCCGCGCGAACGCGCATGGACCAGGCGCCATCCGCCGCCGCGGAGATCTGGTGCGCCTCCGTACGCGCGTCCTTGACCCGCAGCGCGTAGACGGTGACGGGGCCCGTTGGAGCGCGTCCGTCCTCCATCTTGACGGTCCCCTCGAGTGTGCCTTCGCTCGACAACTGGATGCGGACCTGGCTTGTCTGCCCGGGGTTCACCATCACCCGCTCGCGCACGTGGGTCTGGCTTCCAGGATGATTGACCGCCACGTGGATCTCCCCGGGCGGGACGTCTTCGAGCGTGAAGGCACCTTGGGCATCCGTTACCGTCGTCAGGGCGCCTTCCACGGGGGCCATGCGCCAGCGCCGCTCGGGCGTGGCGTGGATGCCCGCGAGCGGCTTTGCCTGCTCATCCACCACCGTGCCTTCGATTCGCCCATTCGCATCCAGCTCCGCGAGCAGCTCGAAGCGCTGCCCGTCGAGTACGGTGACGCCGTCGCGCTTGAGCGAGCGGAAGCCCCTGGCCTGGACATTCACGGTGTACGCACCCGGGGCGAGGTTGCCCACCTGGAACCGTCCGTCCGCACCGGAGAGCGCGCTGCCGACCTCGGCGGGCGCCGCGTCGAACGAGAAGGCCAGGGCGCTCGGAGTCAGGGAGATGTTCGCGCCGGCGATGGGCTCCCCAGTGCCCTTGCGACGCACGACTCCCGAGAGCGAGGCCGCCGTCCCCAGGCGGATGCGCACGTCACGCACCGTCATCCCCGCGCCCACGATGACGCGCTCGGGGGCCGTGCCCGTCAGGTCTCCATGTCGCGCGGTGACGCGATAGACGCCGGGCGGGACGTCGAGCGAGAAGCCACCTCCCGCGCTCGACTCGGCTTCGAGCGTCTCGCCCATGCCGGTGGCGGTGATGCGTGCTCCGGGCGCGGGCTTGCCATCCGGAAGCTCCACGAAGCCCTCGATGAAGGCCGACCCGTCCAGCTCGACGAGGAGTCCCGAAGTGGGGACCAGGACCCGCGCGAGTCGCCGGGCGGCATGTCCCGGAGCGAGGGCTTCGAGCTGGTACTCACCGGGCGCGAGGCCCTCGGCGCGGAAGACGCCGCGCGCATCGGCGGAGGTGACGTAGCGCTCCTCCTCGGGAACGAAGGCGGTGTCCCTGGCGGCCGAGGACAGCAGCGTGCGTGGGGTGAGGATGAGCTGCGCGAGGGGCACGGGCGCCTTGGATGCGCGCTCCACGACGGTGCCCTCCAGGATGGCTCCGGTCCCGAGTACCAGTCGCACCTGCGTCCGCGCTTCGCCCCGAGGGCGGGTGAAGGCCGCGCGAGCGGGGGCCCGTCCCGAGGACTTCGCGGCGATGAGGTAGTGCCCCGGTCGCGCGGGAAGTCGAAGCGTGCCCGAGGCATCGGTGGTGCCCTTGCCCGCGATGAACCACGCGGGACGGCCCGTCGCCGGGACATGCGGTCCCTGGAGGTAGAGCGTGACGTGGGCGCCCGCGAGGGGACCTGTGCCATCGAGGACCTCGACGTACACGGTGCCCTCGTCCTCGCGCATCGGGTCGGTGACGGGGGGCGTGCCCGACTCCGCCGTGGGCGTCCCGACCGTCGTGGTCCCCGTCGAGGCTCCCAAACTCGTTGGCGCCTTCGCAAGCGGAGGTGCATCCAAAGCAGGGGCGGCTGAAGTGCCAACCGGAGCGGGGCTCCCGCGCAACCAGAGGACCGCGCCCACGAGGACCGCGAGGAGTGCGACCACGAACAGTGTTTTTCGGTTCATTTCGTCTCCAGGGGCGACATCCTGGATCCATACGGCCCGTGAATTCCAGGGGCGCTCATGTCCCGGGGCGCGCGGCTCGGGCGCCGTGTTGTCGCGGTGCGGAGGCGTCCGCGCGTGATACCTGTCGGGCGCGTCGGCGCGGAGGACGGAAATGGAACCGGTTCGACATGTCCGGGTGAAGGTGTGCTGCATCTCCTCGCGGGAGGAGGCACGGCTGGCGGTGTCCTGTGGCGCGGCCGCGCTGGGGCTCGTGTCGAAGATGCCGAGCGGCCCGGGTGTCATCGACGAGGGGCTCATCACGGAACTGGCCAGCCAGGCGCCCCCTGGCATCTCCACCTTCCTGCTCACGTGCGAGGAGGACGCCGACCGTCTCGTCGCGCAGGCCCGCCGCACCCGGGTGAACACGGTGCAGGTGGTGGACCGGGTGGGCACCGCGGTGCTCCGTCACGTGCGGGCCTCGCTGCCCTCGGTGAAGCTGGTGCAGGTGGTCCACGTGGTCGATGCCGCCTCCGTGGACGAGGCATGTGCCGTGGCGCGCGAGGTGGATGCCTTGTTGCTCGACTCGGGCAACCCGGCCCTGGCCGTGAAGGAGCTGGGCGGCACCGGACGCGTGCATGACTGGGCCTTCAGTCGGCGCATTCGCGAGGCGGTGTCGGTGCCCGTGTTCCTGGCTGGCGGCCTCACGCCGGAGAACGTGGGCGAGGCGATTCGCTCCGTGGGCCCGTTCGGGCTGGATGTCTGCAGTGGGCTGCGCACGGGCGGGCACCTGGATGAGGAGAAGCTTCAGCGGTTCATGCGCGCGGTGCGGGCCTCCGAGGGCTGACGCGCGTACGGGTCCAGGGCCCACCGCTGGACAGCGAGCCCGCGCCTCGGGGCGATTCTGGAAGGGAGGGGGCGTGCCTATCTCGTCCCGCTGATGCGCGGGCACGGGCCTTCTCCGGGCGGTTCGCGCGAATCCCCAGCGAGGTATGCCATGACGGATCGTCCCGCGACGCTCGTGCTCTCAGGTGGTGGCGGCAAGGGTGCCTTCCAGGTGGGCGCGGAGCGGGTGCTGCGCGAGGTGCATGGCTTTCGATGGGAGCGCGTCTTCGGCGTGTCGGTGGGCGCGCTGAACGCCGCCGTCATCGCCCAGAACGAATATGAGCGACTCACGAACCTCTGGATGAACCTCCGCGAGTCGGACGTGTACCGGAAGTTCCCGTGGCTCGTCGTCGCGCTGCGGCTCGGGGTGCTCAACAAGCTGGGGTTCTACGACAACACCCCCCTGAGGGACCTCGTCGAGCGCAACCTCGTCGGACGTCCCTTCGCCATTCCCGCGCATGTGGGCCGCGTCTCGCTCACCTCGGGCCTGTACGAGTTGGTGTCGAGCGATGCGAGCGACTTCATCCCGGCCGTCTGGCAGAGCGCGACAATGCCCGTCATCTGGGAGCCCATCGGTCCTCAGGCCATCGTCGACGGTGGGCTGCGCAACGTCACGCCGCTCGGCGATGCGCTCGGCTATGCACCCACGGAGATTGTCGTCATCGCCTGCTCGTCGTCCCGCATCGAGCCGATGCGCTATCCCTCCAACATCCTGGACGTGGCCCGACGCAGCCTCACCGACATCACCCTCAACGAAATCCTGATGAACGACGTGGACGTGTTCGTCCGCATCAACGACATGGTCAGGCAGGCCCACGAACAGGGCACCACGCTCCTGGCTCCGGATGGAAAGCCGTATGTCTATTGCCGCATCACGGTCATCGAGCCGACGGCGCCCATGGGCGACACGCTCGACTTCTCACCGGAGATGACGCGCATGCGCATCCGCCACGGCGAGGACCGCGCGCGCGCCATCATGCGGCCCACCGGAGTGGGGCCCGGGGAGCGGATGCCGCCGCGCATCGCGGCGCAGTTGGAGCCCGTGCTCCATTCGTGAAGAAGCGTGTCGTCGCCGTCCGGCTGTGACGAATCCGTGTCCCCTCGTTACGATGGGTTCCGCGCCGTGGAGTCAGCGGGCGTGGGAGGCACACCGTGGGCGAGCTTCAGAGGACGGCGCAGGCGCCTGCTGGCGCGGAGGAGTCCCCGGCCACGGAGCGCATCAAGGCCCTGGTTCCCCGGGCCCTGTCCGCGTCATCGGCGGAGGAGGGGGCGCGACTGGGGGATGACCTCAATGCGCTCCTGCTCCGACTCCCCTTGGAGCCCGAGCGCGACGCGAGCGCGGCGCTGCTGCGCAGGCTCCTGGATGACGGCGCGCTGGTGGGACTGGGCACGGAGAAGATGCCCGCGAGCATCGCCGCCACGAAGGCCTTGCTGGACCTGGGTTATCCGAGCGCACTCGAGGTCGACCCCCAGCACCTGGAGGCCCTGCGCCGGTGGGAGCGCGAGCGCACCGGTCTGCCGTGGCTCACCATCCTGGTGACGCTGTTTCTCGTGGTCATCGCGCAGGTGGCCGTCGTCACGCTGGGGGCCCCCGTCAACAGACCGTTCGACCCGATGATGTATCACCCGGATGCCGTGGCCCTTCAGCTCCCACCCGAGCCGCGCTGGTTCACTGGCTACGTCGGGCTGGTGAAGGACACGTCCCTCAATGTGCTGGGCCTCCAGTTCCTCGCGGGGGCCACCGCGTTCCTCTTCACCGTGGCAGCGGGGCATTGGCGCAAGGGCCGGGTCCTGGCGCGCCGGGCCTTTCTCTCGCTCTCCGTGCTCGGGGGCCTGGTGGCCCTCCTTCAGCTCCCCGCGGGGCCCTGGCTGAGCTTCGCCACGTTCATCGCCGCCGTGGGGGCCTTCATCTCGGCCGCAAGGCTGAAGGCCCCCTGAAAGGCCCTCGGGGCCCGGTTGTGACGTCTCTGTTGGACACAGGGTCGGAGACCTGGAGTACACGGGGATCATGACCTACAACTTGATGCGGTTTATACCGCTTTCCGTTCTTCCCCTGATGTTGAGCTGTGGCGTTCCTTCCGAGGAGGCGGCGCCCGCCCTCCTGGAGACACAGGCGCAGTCCCTCGCGACGGGCACGCCGGCGTCCACCGGGGTGCTGGCCTTCCTCAACAGTCGCTCCACGACGTTGGCGGTGTTGGACTTCGGGGTTCCGCTCAACGCGCTCACCGCGCAGAGCATCATCGCCCACCGCAACGGTCCAGATGGTGTGGAGTTCACGGCGGATGATCGCCACTACGTCTCCATCGAACAGGTGGATGCGATTGCCCAGGTGGGCCCGGCCGCGCTGGCCACGCTGGAGGCCTACGTCCGTGGGACGGGCCGCGTGGAGATGCCCCTGGACGAGCAGGTGGGCACCTTCCATGGCGTGGCCTTCAACCTCGCCGAGGCCCGGCGGGTCGTCGCCGCGGCGAACACGGAGAGCCTGGCGGCCCTCCAGAACACCGTGGGACTGAGCGCGAGTCAGGCGCAGGCCATCGTCGCCGCGCGTCGCATCGACCACATCGTGGAGCTGTCGCGGGTGGCGTTCATGAATGGCGCCGCGCTTCAGGCGCTCAAGAATCATGTCGCCCTGGCTCCCGACGGTGATCCATGCACGGGCCCGGCGACGTGTCAGGCCGGACTGTCGTGTCAGGGGTTGGCGTTCGGAGGCCCCATCGCCTACGGGCGCTGCCGGAGCAACCCGCCGATCGCGGGTGACAGCGACAGCTGCTCGGTGATGCGTCCGTGCCAGCCGGGGCTGGTGTGCTCGGGCTCCGAGTCCGGCTCTCCCGAGGGCATCTGCCGTCCGGCGTGGATGGCGGGCACCTTCACGAACTACTCGGACCTGGCGCTGCCCGGCTCGACGGTGCAGCTGGTGTCGGTGGTCGGCGTGGTGGGCCTCGCCACCGTGCCCGAGGACATCACCGTGGTGCTGGACCTGCTGCACTCCTCGTCGTCCAACCTGGTGCTCACGCTGGAGGACCCGGGTGGTGAGACGGCCTTGCTGTGGAACGGGCCCACCGAGGGCAGGCCCCCGTCCCGCATCCCGGTGACGCGTGGAATCCCGCGCGATGGGACCCTCAACGGCAAGTGGAAGCTGCACATCTCCAACCCCGCGGGGCAGGGGAGCGGCACGCTGCGCGAGTGGTCCGTGAAGCTCACCAGCCGCTTCGACTGACGTCGCGTCGTCACCACCGGGAGGCCGTGAAGAACCCGCGCGGCCTCCCGGTCGTCGCCGCGCGACTCACTCGCGAGACGACGCGCGGGTCGAAGCCGAAGTCGACGAACGACACGGATTGAGGGGAACCTTCGATGCCGCGCGGGTGTCCGCGTCGCGCGGCGTCACCAGGTGGCTGGAACACCATCGCTCTTCGGGGGCGTGCGCGGCATCGTCGTCGAGCCGCCGAGGCCGGGAACCGTTGTCTCGTCTCGCGCATCTGATTCGGGCGAGGTGGTCTCCGACTCCTCGGTGAGCTCCTTGTAGAAACGACGCCCGATGAAGACGCCCAGCACCAGCGAGACGACGAGACCGGCGGCGGACACCGCGGTCATCACCGTGCGCCCCTGGGCCAGCCCACTGCCGAACTGCGCGGTGAGAAAGGTCCCTGGAATGGTGCCCAACATCACGCCCGCGACCGAGGGCCAGAACCGCGCGCCACTCGCCGCGGCGGCCACCAGCATGACGTCGGTGGGACACAGCGGGTTGATGCACGCCATGAAGGCGAAGAGGAAATCGTGGCGCTTGGCCGCGCGCACCAGCGCTGGATATTTGCCCCCAGCCAGGCGCTTCATCGGCCGAGTCCCCAGCTTGCGTGCCAGCACGAAGAGCAACATGGCAGACAGGAAGCTGCCCGTTAGTGAATAGAGGGTCGCTGCGAGCGTCCCGAACATCATTCCGCCCACGGCGGTCAAGAGCTGCCCGGGCAGTAGCGTCAGGGGGCGCACGGCAAGAAACGCGATGTAGGCCAACGGCGCGGCTTTACCCAGAGGGGACAGCAGATCCGCGATGTAGCGCTGATCGATGAAGTCCGGTCCGAGCAGACGGAGCATCAACAGTCCACCGACGGACACGAGCATCGGTGCCAGGACTCGGAGCCATGTCTTCGCCACCTGCGCCACGCAACGCCTCCCTCGGGCGCCCTGAAGCGCGCGCCGCGGGCATGAAGGTGAGTGCCGGTCCGGGAATCGGCAATGCAGAGGGAATTGTTTTCAACAAGAGAGCGTCCTGCCGGGCATGCCTCCGCCCGGAAAGTAAGCAGGGCGAGCTTGTCCAACCGCATGAAACCATTGGGGTTTTGGTGTGGTGGGTCAGGCGAGAACGGCTGGCGGTGTACGGAGCTTGCTTGCATCGGGGCGCTTCCGTCCCAAGGTTTCAGGCAAGGGGCATCGAGGCGCGGGATGGGGGCAGGCAGCCAAGAGAGGAGAGGGCGCAATGTCGGACAAAGACAACAAGGGCAGCATGACGGTGGCCGAGGCGGGACGTAAGGGTGGAGAGACGGTCCGAAACGAGCGGGGTCGCGAGTTCTACGAGACCATCGGTCGCAAGGGCGGAGCCACGGTAAAGGCCGAGCGGGGTCGCTCGTTCTACGAGGAGATCGGCCGCAAGGGCGGCGAGACGGTGAAAGCCGAGCGCGGCGCGAAGTTCTACGAGGAGATCGGCAAGAAGGGCGGGGACCGCGTCAAGGCCACCCGCGGGCCGAACTTCTACGAGGAGATTGGCCGCAAGGGTGGGCAGAAGGTGAAGAAGCTCATCGAGGAGGGCAAGCGCGCGGCTCGTGCGGCGATGGCGGCCCAGGAAGGCGCGGCACCGGCGCAAGAGGGAGCCGCACCGACGACTCCAACGACTCCTGCGACTCCGGCGGCTCCTTCCGGTGAGACGGCGGGCCCCGGCCAGAACGAGTAGCGTGGCGCCTGGCGCGCGGACCCGCTAAGACGGCCGCGTGTACCTGGTCATCACGTTCCTCGAGCAGATGGAAGGGACCGAGCGAGCCATCCGTCGGCTCCGGGAGTTTGGCATCCCGGAGCCGCTGGTGGTCCGAGCTCGGAGCGCGGCCGCGGCGTTGTCCGCCGAGGTGCCCGTGTTCGCGGGGCTGCGAAGTCTGGCCCTGGGCGCGGACGAAGACCGCGTGTTGCTGGTGAGCATGTTGCCCGCCGTCTCCGCCGAGGAGATGGAGCGGATGATTCAACGGGTGCAACTGGAGATGGATGCGGACGATCCACCCATGGGCCGCCTGGTCGCCCTGCCGGTGATCGCCGCGCCGACCCACCGCCGCTCGTGACGTGAAGTCGCGGCCGGTGTAAGCAAGTCTCGTGCAAGCGCTGCTCGTCTTTCTCGCCATCGCGGCGCTGTCCCTGCTCGCCTCGAGTCCGGCGTTGGACTCCGCGCGATTCCCGGCGCTGGCGCGGCTGGCGGCGGGCGGGTTCCTGTTCCTGCTCTTCGGCGTCGTGCTGGGCCCGTCGGTGGTGGGGGTGTTGTCGGTGGAGGACCTGCGCCTCTTGCGGCCGGTGATGGCGCTGGGGCTGGGGACGGCGGGCGTCATCCTGGGGTTGAACCTGGAGCCCCGGCTGCTGCGGCTGTTGCCCCGGCCGGTGTACTCGGCGGCGCTGGCGCACGCGGGGACGGCGTTCCTCTTCGTGGCGGTGCCGTTGTTCGTGCCGCTGCTGTTGACCTTGAGGCCGTCGTTCCATGCGGCGGTGGGAGCCGCGTCGCTCCTGGGCGCGGCGGCGAGCCTGTCCTCGGGGCACTTCGCGGTGCTGGCGTACCGGGGTGGGCGGATGGACCGCGCGCGGGGCCTGGGCGTGGCGCTGCTGACGATGCTGGATGACGCGGTGGGGCTCGTGGTGCTGGCCCTGGCGCTGCTCCTGGGCGCGGCGCCCACGGTGGGCGAGGGGCTGGGGCTGGTGTGCCTGGCGCTGCTGCTGGGCATCCTGTGTGGCGCGCTCCTGGCGTACCTCACCCACGCGCTGAAGGACCCGGCGGAGCTGGCGACGGTGACGCTGGGAATGGTGGCGCTCGTGGGCGGCGCCGCGGCGTATCTCCGGGTGTCCGCGCTGCTCGCGGGCGTGGCGTGCGGGGCGACGCTGGCGCTGGTGGGAGGGC
>NZ_VIFM01000356.1 GCF_006636215.1 Myxococcus llanfairpwllgwyngyllgogerychwyrndrobwllllantysiliogogogochensis
GAAGCCGTCTCGCTCACGCGTCAGGCAGGACACCCCGGTGCGGCCTGCCCTCAACGCGCGCAATGTGCCGAGTCCAGAGCCTCTGTCCGCCAAGTACATCAACGACACACTCAAGGTGCTCCACAAGCTGCTGGCCTTGGCGCAAGAGCAAGGCGTTGTCCCGCACGTCCCCCACGTCAAGGGGCTCAAGACGCAGAAGCCCTCTTTCGACTTCCTTGGCTTTGCGGAAGCGGAGCACCTCATCGAAACGTCCGAGCCCGAGTGGAGGCCCCTACTTCTCGTCGCCATCAAGGCAGGGCTTCGACAGGGCGAGTTGATTGGTCTCCAGTGGAACGACTTGGACTTGAAGGGAAGCAAACTGCAAGTCAAACGCTCCATCTGGCGAGGGGTGACAGGCTTGCCCAAGAGCGGGCGTGAGCGAACAGTGGACCTCCCCGCGTCGGTGGTAGACGCACTCAGGACGCATCGACACCTGCGCGGGCCTTATGTGTTCTGCCAGGAAGATGGCCAACCGCTCACATCCGGCAAGATGGTCTCCCCACTCGAACGCTCGCTCCGTCGAGCGGGCATCACTCGCGAGGTGGGAATCATCGGCTGGCACGACCTGCGACACACCTACGGAAGCCACCTCGCCATGCGGGGAGTGCCGATGAAGGTCATCCAGGAACTGATGGGGCATGCCGACATCGCAGAGACGATGCGCTACGCCCATCTATCGCCGGAGACACGAGCGAGCGCGGTGCAGCAGCTTGACCAGCCGAGCCCTCTGACTCTTGCCGTTTCGGGTATCGCCACCGAAGGGGCACATAGGGGGCACACGCCGAACGCGGCGGCTCTCAGCGGTTCGGCAAACCACTGAAAACCCTGGAGGTTCGGGACGGAGAGGCGTGAGCTTCCAACTCACGCTCCGGTGAACCCCACGCGACGCGCGACTACGGGAGGGCCGACACACTGTAGACGCCAGCCTTCGGCCCCTGGGAGATGATGTACACGGCGCGCGAGTCATCCTTGCCGCCGAAGTACACCGGCACCTGGACGCCCTGGTCCAACGGCTTTCGCGCCTGCGTCTTCGCGTCGTACACGGCGATGTCGTACGTGTCCGAGTCCATCCGCGCCGACGTCGCCAGCACGCGCTGACCATCCGCGGAGAGCTTGTAGCTGAAGATGCCCTGGAGCCACGTCTGCGGGTCCGCCTTCTGGGGCAGCTCGAGCGCCTTGAAGTCACACGCGCGTCCGTTGCGGATGCAGTTGGCGCGGAACACCACCTGCCCGTTGCCCGGCATGAAGCCGTAGCCGAAGACGCCCCGGTGCACCTTCTCCGCCTTCTCCGCGCCCAGGGGATAGAGCATCAGGTCCACGGAGTACTCCGGCTTGAGGAAGCGCGAGAGGAAGGCCACGTAGCGCGCGTCCGAGCCCCAGACGAAGTTGGGCACACGGTCCCCCACCCGCTTCGGCGCGCCATCCGGCAGCGAGGCCACGGCCATCAAGCCCGCGCGCGCCGTCACGTCGTACCTGTCCAGGAAGCCCACGGCCTGCGAGTCCGGGGAGAAGGAGAAGATCTCCACGCGCTCGCCCACCTTGCGGCCCGGCCCGCCGGAGGCGGGGCCCACATACAAGTCACCCGGCACGTCCGGCTTGCCGTTCTCCGAGCGCGCCAGCCACTTGCCATCCGGAGAGAACCCGAAGGCCTGCGCCGCCACGGCCAGCCGCTTCGGCTTCTGCCCCGGCAGCTCCGCCAGGTACAAGTCGTAGAGCCCGCGCACGGATTCGCTGCGCACCTGGAAGGCCACGCGCTGACCATCCGGAGACACGGCGTAGTCACCCACCTGGTCCGCGAGCTTGCGCGGCGCCTCCTCGGGCTTCTCCACCGACACCGCCGCGAGCCCCCCCGCCGCGGACAGCCGCCGCTTGAGCAGCAGCGTCTTGCTGTCGGAGGTGAACTGCGCGGTGCTCACCTCGGCCGCCACGTCGACGAACGGCCCCGAGGGCAGCGGGCCCAGCTTCAACTTGCCGCCGTCCACGAAGGCCAGCTTCGTCCCGTCCGGCGACGGCAGCATGTAGCTGACCGCCGTGCCCAGCACCGCCGGCTCCGCCTTCGCGTCATCCAGCACCGCCACGTTGAGCGAACCGGACTGCGAGGCCGGGTTGTAGCCGGTGAGGTACAGCGCGTGCTTCGAGTCCGCCGAGAACAGCAGCCCGCCCGGCACGTTCGTCACGCTGTCGCCCAGCTTGCGCGGCTCGCCCCCCTCCACGGCCACCACGAACAGCTCCCCGAGCAACATCTGCGGAGGCACGCCGTCCAGCCGGGGCTTCTGCCCGTTCAACAGGTACGTGGCGAAGCGTCCGTCCGACGTCAGCCGCAGGTCCGCCGCGCGGCCCGCCGCCAGCAGCAGGCCCTGCCCTGCTCCAGCGGGCGCGCCACGTCCGGAGCTGCTCGGCGCGGACGCGCGGCTCGGAGGCGCGGAGCCACCCGAGGCCGTCGCGGCGGGGGCATTCCCCTTCGCCCCGCTGTCCTCGCCCTTCTTGCACCCCGTGCCCGCCACCATGAGCGAGGCCATCAGGCCCGCGCCCAGAAGTCGTCCCAGCCTCGGCCGCATCATGCGCTCCTCTGCTCCTCAAGCTCCGGGGTGCCCGACGAGGGGACACCCGCGTGCGGCAGCCACGCCGCCAGGTCCTGCTTCGCGCGGGCCGAGTACGCCGCCCGCTTGTCCGCCTTCTTCATCCGCCCGGTCAGCGGCGGGAAGAGGCCATAGATGATGTTGGAGGGCTGATGCGGGTAGTCCGGCGGGTGCGCTTCGCCCGTCACATGACGGAACAGCGAGCCCAGCGCCGTCGTCGCCGGGGGCGGCACCCACTCCTTCCCGCTCAGGCGCGCGTGCAGCGCCAGCGCCACCAGGTAGCCACACGCCGCGCTCTCCACGTACCCCTCCACGCCGGACACCTGCCCCGCGAAGAACACCCGGGGCTCGGTCTTCAGGGACAAGTCAGCCGACAGCAGCCGGGGCGAGTCGATGAAGGTGTTGCGGTGGATCTGCCCCATCCGGAGGAACTCCGCGTTCTGGAGGCCGGGGATGCAGGAGACGAAGATGCGCTTCTGCTCGCCCCACGTCAGGCGCGTCTGGAAGCCCACCATGTTCCAGGACGTGCCGGCGCGGTCCTCCATGCGCAACTGCACCACCGCGTGCGGCTCCTGGCCCGTGCGAGGGTCCCGGAGTCCCACCGGCTTCATCGGCCCATAGGCCAGGGTGTCGTCGCCGCGTTCCGCCATGACCTCGATGGGCAGACAGCCTTCGAAGTACTTCGGTTCCTCGAAACTGTGCGGCACCACCTTCTGCCCCGCCTTCAACTCCGCGATGAAGCGGTAGTACTCCTCGCGGTTCATCGGCAGGTTCAGGTAGTCGTCGCCGCCGCCCTTGCCGTAGCGACTCTGTCGGAAGGCCACCGTCAGGTCGATGGAGTCTCCGGAGAGGATGGGGGCGATGGAGTCGTAGAAATACAGCTTCTGCCCCACGTGCCGCTCCAGCTCGCGAGTGAGGGCATCCGAGGTCAGCGGCCCGGTGGCCACGACGACGGGGCCCGCCTCTGGCAGCGTCTCCACCTCACCGGCCACCAGCTCCACGCCCGCCTGGCGCAGCAGCGACTCGGTGATGGCCTTGGAGAAGCCCTCGCGCTCCACCGCCAGCGCGTCTCCGGCGGGTACCCGGTGGGCATCCGCGCTGCTCAGAATCAGCGAGCCCAGCGAGCGCAGCTCCGCGTGCAGCAGGCCAATGGCGCTCTCCGGGTTGTCCGAGCGCAGCGAGTTGCTGCACACCAGCTCCGCGAGCTGATCCGACTTGTGCGCCGGAGAACGCTTGTGGGGCTTCATTTCGCGCAGCACCACCGGCACGCCCCGGCGGGCGAGCTGGTATGCGCACTCCGTACCGGCCAGGCCGCCGCCAATCACCGTCACCCGCTGCTGCTTCACGTCCGCCATCCTGTTCCTCCCGGGAGCGCCGAGCGCCAGCCCGTCAGCGAACAGTTAGCAGGACTGGCACGCCCTGTCCCACTCGCGAAGCCATGGGCGTCAACCCGGCGTCTTGTCCAGGGCCCCATGTCCGGCCGCCTGCCCCCCGAGCCACCTTCGCCCCCGGTTGGAAGGCGCGGTTTCCCCACCTGGGTTGCACCCCTACGTTTCTCGCGTTCATCGCTCGAGGCAGCGTTCTTCCGAGCGAGCGCACAACGCACTCGAAGACAGCAACACGGAAACGAGGCCACCATGAGCCGAGCCCAAGATTTGCTGAAGGTTCGCGAGATTCTTCAGCGCCGCAGGCGGGAAATCCTCACCACCAGCAGCGGCACGCACCGCGAGCTGACCGCGCTCAAGGAGCAGGAGCGGGATCCCGAGTACGAGGAGAACGCCCAGTCGGAGCTGGCGGACTACACCCTGTCCAGCCTGATGGAGGCCCAGCGCCGCGAGGTCATGCTCATCGACGCCGCGCTGCTGCGCATGGACACGGGCGTGTTCGGCGAGTGCGTGGACTGCGGCCAGGAGATCTCCATGGACCGCCTGGAAGCCCTGCCCTTCGCCATCCGCTGCGCGGAGGACGCCGAGCAGCACGAGCAGGACACACGCGGCGGGCACTACGCGACGCCGTCGCTGTAGCCCCGCGCTGGTGACGTGACAGGCGGGCGCTCCCTGGTTCCGCCGGGGAGCGCCGCTCGTTCTTCAGTCGCCCTCTTTCTTGAGGACGACGAAGCGGTAGTTCTCCAGCTCGTTCTGCCCCGCCGTGTAGAGCACGCTGAGGAGCAGGTCGTAGGGGACCTTGCGGTCCGCGATGACCGACAGCTCCTTGCTGAAGGGCGCCCGCGGGTTGCGCTCGGCGATGTACTTCAGCTTCTCCACTTCCTTCTTGAACCGGGCGTCGAGCGGGAGCACCAGCCGGCCCTGGAGGGCCTCGGCGGGGAGCTGACCGTTCTGCAGCCGCAGCACCTCCCGCTCCCCCACCAGCAGGCTCTTGGCGGTGATGGTGACGGCGATGGTGTCCTGCGGCGTGGCGCGCGTGGTGGAGATGGGCGGCCGGACGTCCTCGGAGGCCGTCACCGCCGCGGAGGACGACGCGAAGGACTTGAGCAGGAACACCAGGAGGATGGTCATCATGTCCATCATCGCGGTGATGTTCAGCTCCTTGATTTCCCCCGCCGCGTCGCGCTCCTTGCGCTTCTTGCGAGACAGCGCCCGGCGGAAGCGCAGCCGCGCCAGGGCCTCCTCGTCGACGGCATCAGGCGCGTGCGACATGGGTTCGGAGGACATGGCTCAGGTCCCCGCCAGGGTGACATCGGGGAACAGCAACCGGCGCTGGGGACCCTGCTCCTCGCGCAGCGCATCCATCGTCTGGATGAGCACGTCGTAGGGCACATCCGCGTCCGCGCCGACGATGACCTTCGTCTCCTTGGGAAACTCGGTCTTGATCTTCACCATCCACGCGTTGAGCGCGGCGTAGTCGTAGACGCCGTCGGCGGTCGTCGGCACCGTGGGCGCGCCGCCTTCTCCGAGGATGGCGTTCTCACTGCTGACGAAGTGGCCCTTGCGGGAGATGAGCACGGACAGCGTGAGCTTCGGCTCGTCGCTCGGCGACTCTGGCGTCATCGCCGTGGACGGCGCGCCGTAGCCCGGCGCGCTCACGTTGAGGATGCCGAACGAGGTCAGCCCCGTGATCGACAGCAGCATGAAGATGATGAGGTTCATGAGGATGTCGAGGTACGGGACGACGTTCAGCTCGCCCGACTCTTCTTCCTCGCGGACCTTCAGCTTGCGGCGGGAGTAGTGGAACGCCATGGCGCGCGCTCGCCCCGCCCTACGACGCGCGGGCTTCGAGCTCCGTGGCCGCCGGGTCCACGCTGCCGCGACGCGACAGGAGGTTCTCCAGCTTCAGCGCGTTGAGCTCCAGGCTCTCCACCATGCTCTTCGCGTACGACGTGAGGAACAGGTGGAAGATGATGCAGACCACCGCGATGGAGAGCGCGAAGGCGGTGTTGTTCATCGCCTTGGAGATGCCGTCCGACAACAGCCGCTGCTTCTGGTCCGCCGGCACGTCGCCCAGCGCCTGGAAGGTGCCGATGAGGCCGAAGATGGTGCCAACCAGGCCCACCAGCGTGGCGATGTTCGCCAGGGACCACAGCCAGGGGATGCGCTTGGACACATGCGGGCTGTGCTCGATGAGGGCCTCTTCCACCGCCTTGGCCACCTCGATTTCACCCCGGTTCGCGTGCACCAGCCCCGCGCGGATGACCTTGGCCAGGGGCGCGGTCGGCGCCATGCCGCACACCTTCACCGCGCGGTCCAGGTTGCCGCCGCGCACCAGCTTGGAGATCTGCTCCATGAAGGGCGCCGGGTTCAGGTTGTAGCGGAACACCAGCGTGACGATGCGCTCCAACGCCACCGCCAGCGCGCACGCCAGCCAGAACAGGTTCACGAACATGAACGGACCGCCATCCTTGAAGAACTTGATGACGGAGTCCGTGACGCCGAGCTTTCCGGCGTCCGCGGCCGCGAGGCTCGCGTTGACCAGCAGCTCGCTGACCACCGAGGAAATCATTGGTCGGGTTGTAGGGCGGGCCCGCCGAAGCTGTCAAGCCACGGACGGGCCAGCCCCCTGTAAACACTTGGGTTTTCAGGCCGCCGACGAAGTTCCCGGGTCCGTGGGGACGCCCGACTGCTCAGCGACCTCCCGCCGGTAACCGCACTCCTTGTTCGGGCAGGCGACGTACGCGCCGTCCCGCTTGGAGTACTTCTGGAGGAGATACGGCGACGCGCAATCCGGGCACGCCTCCGCCAGGGGCCGGTCCCACGCGGCGAAGCGGCAGTCCGGGTAGCGGTTGCAGCCGAAGAAGATCTTCCCGCGGCCACTGCGGCGCTCGGTCAGGTAGCCCTGCTTGCACTCCGGGCAACCCACGCCGATGGAGATGGGCTTGGACGTCTTGCAGTCCGGGTAGCCCGAGCACGCCATGAAGCGCCCGAAGCGTCCGCGCTTGATGACCATGGGCTTGCCGCACTTCTCGCACAGCTCGTCCGTCGTCTCTTCCTCGACGATGACGATCTTCCCCTCGGCATCCCGCTTGAAGTCCTTGGTGTTCTTGCAGTCGGGGTAGTTCGAACAGGCGAGGAAGTGCCCCATCTTTCCGAACTTGATGACGAAGTGGTTGCTGCACTTCTCACAGGCGATGTCGGTCTTGATCTCCTCGCGCTTGACGTCGCGCATCTCCGCCTTCGCCTTCTCGAGCGTGTCCTTGAAGGGCCCGTAGAAGTCGCGCAGCACCGACACCCACTTCGCTTCACCCTCGGAGATCTGGTCGAGCTTCTCCTCCATCGTCGCGGTGAAGGTGACGTCCAGTTCGTGGGGGAAGTGTTTGACGAGCATCTCGTTCGTCATCTGCCCCAGGTCCGTGGGCCGGAAGCGGCCCTCGAGCTTCTCCACGTACTTCTTGTCCTGGATGGTGGAGAGGATGGCCGCGTAGGTGGACGGGCGGCCAATGCCCTTCTCTTCCAGCTCCTTCACCAGCGTGGCCTCGCTGAAGCGCGGGGGCGGCTGGGTGAAGTGCTGCTCGTGCAGGAGCTTCTGCAGGCCGAGCTTGTCGTTGTCGTTGAGCAGCGGCAGGTCGCCCACGGCGTCGGCGCCATCCGCGCCCTCTTCGCCCGCGGCCTTGGCCTTCTCCTTCTCCGACTCCTCTTCCGGCGTCAGGCCCGCGCCGTACACCGCGAGGTAGCCGGGGAACTTCAGCGTGCTGCCGGAGGCGCGGAACGTGGCCCGGCCCGCGGCGATGTCCGCGCTCGTCTGGTCATACACGGCGGGCTTCATCTGGCACGCCACGAAGCGGTTGTAGATGAGCTCGTAGAGCCGGAACATGTCCTGCTCGTCCATCGCGTCGAAGAAGGGCCGCACGCGCTCCGGCGGGTACTCCAGCGACGTGGGGCGGATGGCCTCGTGGGCGTCCTGCGCGCTCTTCCTGGACTTGTAGACCACCGGCTCTTCCGGCAGGTACTCCGCGCCGTACTTGGAGCCGATCATCTCCCGCACCTGCTTCACGGCGTCGTCCGACAGACGCGTGGAGTCCGTGCGCATATACGTGATGAGCGCCGTCTGGCCTTCCTCGCCGAGGGGCACGCCCTCGTAGAGCTTCTGCGCCAGCGTCATCGTCTTCTTCGCGGTGAAGGACAGCCGGTTGGCCGCCTCCTGCTGGAGCTTGGAGGTGATGAAGGGCGCGGGCGCGTTGCGGCGCCGCTCGCGGCGGTCCACCTTGGCCACGGAGAACGCGGCGTCCTTCAGCTCGTTGACCAGGCCCTCGGTGATGGCGCGGTCCTTCAGCTCCACCTTCTTGCCATCCACCTTGGACAGCTTGGCCTTGAACGGCGGCGGGCCGGTGGGGCCTTCCAGGAGCGCGTCGAGCGTCCAGTACTCCTCGGGGACGAAGGCCTTGATCTCCGCCTCGCGCTCCACGATGAGGCGCACCGCGACGGACTGCACGCGACCGGCGGACAGGCCCCGGCGGATCTTCTGCCAGAGCAGCGGCGAGATTTGATAGCCCACCAGGCGGTCCAGGATGCGACGCGTCTGTTGCGAGTCGTAGTTGTCCTGGTTCAGCTCACGCGGCTGGGCGATGGCTTCCTGGATGGCCTTCTTGGTGATTTCGTTGAAGGTCACCCGCATCGCGTCCGGATGCGCCAGCTCTTCCTTGATGTGCCACGCAATGGCCTCGCCCTCGCGGTCGGGGTCCGTGGCCAGGAAGACCTTGTCGGCGGACTTCGCCATCTTCTTCAGCTCGTTGAGCACCTTCTCCTTGCCCTTGATGACCTCGTACTCGGGCTGGAAGTCGTGCTCCACGTCGACGCCAATCTTGCTCTTGGGCAGGTCCTTCACGTGCCCCACGGACGCCTTCACCGTGTAGCCGGAGCCCAGGTACTTCTTGATGGTCTTCGCCTTGGCGGGCGACTCCACGACGACCAGGTAGTGCGGCCCCTTGCCGCGCGGCGTGGCCTCTTCCTCGGCGTCCGCGTCCACGGCGGGCAGCGAGTCGTCGTCACCCTTCTTGGTGGTACGCCGGCGGGCCGCGGTCTTCTTGGCCGCGGTCTTCTTGGCCGCGGGCTTCTTCTTGGCCGCAGTCTTCTTCTTGGCGGCCGTGCGACCGGCCGCCTCGCGGGGCGCCTTCTCCTCGGTCGCCTCGGTCTCTTCCGCCTTCTTCTTCGTCCGCGTGGCCATGACTCTCCTACCTAGATCTTCTCGTACAGCCTGCCCGGGTGCTGGACGACCAGCCCCGTCATCTCCAGCTCCACCAGAGCGCTGACGAGCGCCGCGGGTGTGAGGGTGCTCCCGGTCAGCACCTCATCGAACGTCCGGGGAATCCGGTCCAACACCGCATAGGCGCCCCGCGCTTCCGCGGAGAGCCCTTCCCACGAATCAGCCTTTCCCGGCGCCACCATCCACCCAGGGTCAACACCCACCGCCCGCCAGACGTCCTTCGCATCCAGGCACGCACTCGCGTGCCCTTCCCGCAGCAGGGCGTTGCAGCCTGCCGCATCCGCCTGACGTACATCCCCGGGCATCGCCAGCACCGGCCGTCCCTGCGCCCGCCCCGCCTTCGCCGTGTGCAAACTGCCCGACTCCGCCCCTGCCCTCATCACCAGGACCGCATCCGATGCGCCGGAGATGAGCCGGTTGCGCCGGGGGAACGTGGAGGTGCTTGCCCGCACCCCAGGCGGCAGCTCGCTGAAGAACACCCCGCCCCTCTCCAAAAAGTGAGGAAGCAGGCGGGCTTGCGCCGGGTCCAACGCATCCAGCGCCGACCCCAGAAAAGCCCACGTCTCCGCGCCCACGTCCAGTGCACCCCAGTGGCACGCCCGGTCCACGCC
>NZ_VIFM01000357.1 GCF_006636215.1 Myxococcus llanfairpwllgwyngyllgogerychwyrndrobwllllantysiliogogogochensis
GGGTAGGGGAGGGGGCAGGGGCCTGGGCCCATACAGGAGTGGTGGCCACCAGCATCAGGGGGGCCAACAGGGAAAGCGGGGTACGACGCCTCATGCGGTCCTCGCGGGTCTTCATAAAGTGCACGGCGCTTCTAACCCGGTACGGGTCATCCGCCATCCCGGAAGCCAGCACTTCCTCCTGGCGGGCGTCCACCGTGAGACAGGGGAGGGAGCGCCCGGACCCGCCCCTCGGCCCCTCGACACGCGGGTTCGTCTGGATTTCCCATGACAACCTCATGGGTTGTTTGTCTGATTGCCACCGTGTCAGATTGGTTTGGTAGGGTGTCTTCAACCTTGGAAGCGGCATGGGGCCGCTCGGAGGGAGGCAGGCGGGATGGCGAGATACGACGGTGGGGGAGTGGACGCGGCGATCAACGACCTTTCGAAGGTCCTGGAGCGCATGCGGGTGCGTCTGGATGCGCTCGACCAGAGCCACTTCGAGCTCAAGGAGGCCATCCGGGACGGACGGAAGGCGTTCCGGGAGGTCACTCTCGAAGCCGGGGAGCTGCGACGGGAGGTCACGGAGTTCCGGCAGGACGTCGCGGAGTTCAAGCAGGACGTCCGTGAGCTGAAACACGATGTGAGTGCGCTCAAGCAGGACGTAGCCGCGGTCAACCAGAAGGTGGAGACCTTGGACGTGAAGGTCCACACCTTCGACCAGAAGGTGGAGGCCCTGGACAGCAAGGTGGAGGCCCTGGACAACAGGGTCCACACGCTGGAAGACAAGTCGAAGGCCTCGGACCATCGGTTCCTGGTTGTCGAGGAGAAGGTCGACGTGTTCTCCCGCGACCTCCAGGTGGTCCGCGCGGGCTTCGAGCAAGCCGTCGAGTCCCTCGCGAAGTTGAGCGACCACGTGGGTGCCTCGACCTCGGAGCTGCGTCGGGGACTGTTCCACGTCAACGGGAAGGTCGCCCGGCTCACCGTCGACCGGGAAGACACCGAGCGGCGGCTGCAAGCCCACGAGAGCATCTTGAACAAGCTGCTCAAGAACTGAGTCACTGACTCCCGAGCGAAGTGCCGCGAGGAAGGCCCTCGTGCCGGTGTAGCGTCCCCTCCGGCCTCGGACTTCCACGCCCGAAGCGAAGGGATTCGTATGAGGCTGGTGCTCATCTCCGACACCCATCGACGGCACGAGGAGCTGGAGGTCCCCGCGTGTGACGTGCTCATCCACGCGGGTGACTTCTCTCGCCGGGGAAAGCAGCCGGAGCTGGAGTCCTTCCTCGCCTGGTTCGCCAGCCGCCCGGCCCGCGAGAAGGTGTTCGTCGCGGGCAACCACGACTTCATCTGCGAGACGCAGCCCGAGCTGACCCGGACCCTGGCGCGAGAAGCGGGCGTGCACTACCTCGAAGACGAGGAGGTGCTCGTCGGGGGGCTTCGCCTCTGGGGCTCCCCGGTGACGCCACGCTTCGGAGGCATGGCCTTCAACCGCGAGCGGGGCGCCGACATCCTCACCCACTGGAACCGCATCCCCGAGGGCCTGGATGTGCTCATCACCCACGGTCCCCCCAAGGGCCTCGGGGACCGCACGTTCCTCGGCGCGCACGTGGGCTGCGCGGATTTGCTCGCGCGCGTGCGGCAGGTCCTCCCGCGCCTCCACGTCTTCGGCCACATCCACGAGTCACCGGGCGAGCACGCGCTTCCCGACGTGCCCACCCGCTTCCTCAACGTGGCCAACTGTCACCTCCACCCGTTCGGGATGCGGCCTCCCGTGGTGGTGGAGCTGGACGCGCCGTGAGCCGGGGGACGAGCGCCCCGTCTCCCGGCGAGGGGCCAGGAAGACCCGTGCGTCCAGTCTTCATCCTCCGGAATGTCGCTCGGGCGGCGGGGAGGCGTGGGGAGACGTGCAAGCATCGGCACCCTGGCCCGTTAAGTAGTAAGGACCGCGTGCCGGATTCGTGGCCCGTCTCCCAGGTACCAGGAGCTTCTTCGGATGAAACGATTTCTCATCGGCGCGCTCGCCTTCATTGGCGCGATGTCCGTCCTCTTCATGCTGGGCCTCATCGCCCTCATCGTGATGGCCTCCACGAGCCGCCCGAGCGTGCCGTCCAACCTCGTGCTGGAAATGGACCTGTCGCAGCCGCTGCCGGAGCACGTGTCGGGCGACTCGCTGGCCGGGGCCTTCGGTGAGGACCCGCTCACGGTGCGCGACGTGGTGGATGCGCTGGAGAAGGCCGGAGAGGACTCGCGGGTGAAGTCGCTGGTGGTGCGCGTGGGCACCAGCCCCGGCACTCCCGCGACGACGCAGGAGCTGCGCGACGCGGTGAAGGCGTTCCGGGCCAAGGGCAAGAAGGCCATCGCCTTCACCGACTCCTTCGGCGAGGAGGCCAACGGCACCAGCGCGTACTACTTCGCGTCGGCCTTCGATGAAATCTACATGCAGCCGTCCGGCGCGGTGAACATCATCGGCCTCGCGTTCGAGACGCCGTTCGCTCGGGATGCGCTGGCGAAGCTGGGCGTGAAGCCCCAGTTCGACAAGCGCTACGAGTTCAAGAACGCGGTCAACAGCTACACCGAGCAGGGCTACACCGGGCCGCACCTGGAGGCCACCGAGCGCTTCGCGGGCAGCCTCTTCGGGCAGATGGTGCGGGGCATCGCCGAGGGGCGCGGGCTGACGGAGGACGCGGTGCGCGCGCTCATCGACCGGGCGCCGCTGCTCGCGCCGGAGGCGGTGGACGGCAAGCTGCTGAACGGCCTGCGCTACCGCGACGAGGTCTACGCCGAGCAGAAGAAGGCGGCGGGCGACGGCGCGGAGCTCCTGTACGTGAAGAAGTACCTGGAGCGCGCGGGCCGGCCGCACACCACGGGGGAGACCATTGCCCTCGTGTACGGGGTGGGCGAGGTGGCGCGCGGCAAGAGCGGGGGCAGCCCGTTCGGCGAGGGGGCCATGGGCGGTGACACCGTGGCGGCGGCGCTGCGCAAGGCCTCCGAGGACTCGCGCGTGAAGGCCATCATCTTCCGCGTGGACAGCCCCGGCGGCAGCTACGTGGCCAGCGACACGGTGCGCCGCGAGGTGCAGCGCGCTCGCGAGGCGGGCAAGCCCGTCATCGCCACCATGGGTTCGTACGCCGCCAGCGGCGGGTACTACTTCGCCATGGAGGCGGACAAGATTGTCGCCCAGCCCGGCACGCTGACGGGCAGCATCGGCGTGTACACCGGCAAGTTCGTCACCAACGGCTTCTGGGAGAAGCTGGGCGTCAACTTCGACACCGTGGCGCTGGGGCGCAATGCCACGCTCGCCAGCTCGGACGCGGACTACACGCCGGAGCAGCAGGCGCGGGTGGACGCGGAGCTGGACCGCATCTACACGGACTTCACCACGCGCGCCGCGAGCAGCCGGAAGATGCCGCTGGAGAAGCTGCAGGGCCTGGCCAAGGGCCGCGTCTGGACGGGTGAGGACGCGCTGGAGAACGGCCTGGTGGACGCGCTGGGCGGCTATGCCAAGGCGCTCGAGCTGGCGAAGGAAGCGGCGAAGCTCCCCGCGGATGCCCGGGTGCGCATCGAGGAGTATCCGCGCAAGAAGAGCCCCGCCGAGGTGCTCTCCTCCGTGCTGGGCGAGACGGGGGACAACAGCGAGGACACCTCCGCCACGACGGCGGTCGTCACGCCCTGGGCGCCGCTGGTGGAGGCCACGCGCGTGGTGCATGGCCTGGGGGTGCGGCTGGGTGTCTTCGCACCCGAGCGCGGCTCGCTGTACGCGCCCATGCCCCAGACGCGCTGGTAGCGGACCTTCCGTTTTACGCGCCCCCGCGTGCCTTCCGGACGCAGGGGCGTGATGTCGGAACGCCGTGGATCCAAGGGCTTCGGGGCGCGCGGCATGCCTCGAAGCCCTTTTCGCGCCGTCACAACCCTGGACGCGCTCCGTCTCCCAGAGGAGACGTGACGACGCGGCACGGTGGGTGGGCGCCCCTGGGCCCCTGCCTTGCAGATGTCGTGGACGCGGAACCGTCTGTCGTCGGCGAGGAAGCCGCGACGGCCGGTGCGGGCGTAGAACTGTTTCAATTTTCCGGGACGAGTGCGTTCCCAGGGGTAGTGGCCGCCGTGGGGGGCCGGAGGAGCCGGGTATGAAGAAGCGACTGGGGGACATCTTGCTGGCGCGCGGCGTGATTGATGCGCTGCAGCTCCACTCCGCGCTGGCGTATCAGCGCAAGTGGGGGGTGCCGTTGGGGCAGGTGGTCGTGGATCAACGCTTCTGCTCGGCGGATCAGGTGCTGGAGGCGCTGGCGGAGCAGGTGGGGATGCAGACGGTGGACCTGTCGGCGCAGGCGCCCGAGCCCGGGCTGGCGCGGCTGATTCCGGAGCGGGTGGCGGAGGCGCACCGGGTGGTGCCCCTGCGGCTGGAAGGACACGCGCCCAAGGACACGCTGGTGGTGGCCATGGCCGCGCCGGCGAGCCTCGCGTCGCTGGACGCGGTGAAGAGCGTGACGGGGCGGACGCGGGTGGTGGCGAAGCTGGCCACGGATGCGTCCATCCGCCGAGCCATTGGCCGGATGTACCGGGGCGAGACGGACGTCGTCGCCCGGCGGCCCGGCATGGAGGGGTTCTCCCTGCCCGAGGCGGACGAGCAGATGACCATGGTGCTCGGCGCCAGCATGGTGGAGCTGACGAACATGGAGGCGCCGCCCGAGGAGGCGCTGCCGCTCCTGTCCTCGCTGGAGGAAGAGGCGGCGCGGCCCCAGCCCGCGGTGAAGGTGCCCGCGCCGAGGGCGCCCTTGCGCTCGAAGCTGCCCACGCTGACGGCGGCCCGTCCGGAGCCCATGGCCCAGGTGCTGGTGTACGGCTGGGGCGTGGACGCGGCGGCGGGGCTGGTGAAGGTGCTGGCGGGCGCGGGACTCACCTCCCGCGTGGCGAGCACCGAGGAGCTGCTGGCTTCGAGCGAGATGCAGGTGGTGGTGACGCCGCTGCCGTCGCTGGAGGCCCTGGGGTGCAAGGTGCCCGCGCAGGTGGTGGTGGCGGGCAAGACGCCCGAGGTGGACCTGCCTCGCGCGCAGGCGGTGGGGGCCCGAGGCTTCCTGGCCGCCCCGGTGGATCCGGACCTCTTGCTGCGTGCGGTGCGCAGGATGGTGCATCCCGCGGGTGATGCCACGTTTCTCCGCCGCGCGAGCTGAAGGGCGCGACGGGAGTCAGGGCACGGCGGAGAGCAGTGAAGTCTCCCCGCACAGCGAGGACTCGGGGAGCCACAGCGTCTCGAGTTCCACCGGTGCGGAGGTGAAGGGCTCGGCGCGCACCAGCGCGTCGGACTCGTAGCAGCCGGTGAGGAGCCAGCCTCGCTTGACGCGCTGGTACGTCTCCAGCGTGCGCGCGAGGGGGTCCACCAGCCAGACATGGGAGACGCCCTGGCGCGCGTAGACGGGCAGCTTGCGCGTGCGGTCCAGCGCGGCGGTGGAGGGCGCGAGCACCTCGCACACCCAATCCGGGGCCAGCGTGAGGAAGGGCACGTCCGGGTCGATGGGGGAGGCGACGCGGTCTCGACGCCAGCCGGCCACGTCCGGGACGAGCACGTCGTGACCGAGCCGCAGTTCGGGGGCGCGCAGGAAACACCAGCGGCCACTGCCACCCCGGCGTCGGTCGAGCTGCTCGCCCAGTTCCACCCCCAGCATGAAGGCGGCGCGAGTCTGCGCGGGAGTCAGCCTGGGTGAAGCGACGAACTCCTCGTCGAGGACTTCTCCCACCCAGCCCGAGGGCAGGGCCGAGAGCATCGAGTGGTTCGCCAGGTGGATGATGCCTTCCGTCACAGCGCCTCCGAAGGTGCGGCGGTTGAGGGCGGCATTCTAGGAGGGGGTCTGACACGTCCCCGACTGCTCGGAACGCGTCACTTTCCGATGCAGAATCGCTGGAAGATTGCGTCGATGAGTGCCTCGGAAGCGGAGGTTCCGGACAGTTCGCCGAGCGCCTCCAGGGCGAGGGCCAGCTCACCGGAGACGACTTCCAGGGTGGACAGGCGCGACGCGGACTCCGCGCGTGCGAGTGCCTCGGCGGCGCGACGCAAGGCATCGGCGTGGCGCTCGGATACGAGGGCTACCGCGGAGGGCGTACCGCCACCCCACAGCCGGGAGAGGAGGGATTCGCGCAGGGCGTCAACACCTTCGCCGGTGAGCCCGCTGACACGCGGGCGCGGCGCACCGAGGGTCTCCGACCCCACGTCGCACTTGCCGTCGATGACCAGCACGTCCGTCGCGCCCGCCTCTGCCCGCCAGCGCTCCGCGTCAGACTCGGACGTCCCTGGCGGCAGCACGAGCACCGTCAGGTCCACGCCCGCCAGCAGTTCGCGCGTCCGGGCGATACCCAGCGCCTCCACGCGGCCCGGCGTCTCGCGCAGTCCCGCCGTGTCGAACAGCGTGACGCCCAGGCCGTTCCACTCGACACGGGCCTCCAGTGCATCGCGCGTCGTCCCAGGCTCGTCGTCCACCAGCGCGCGCACCTCGCCCACCAGTCGGTTGAACAGCGTGGACTTGCCCGCGTTGACCGGGCCGAACAACGCCACGCGCGCGCCCCGGCGCACCAGTCGACCCTGTCCCGCCTCGGAGAGCAGCACCTCCGCCCGAGCCCGCAGCACCTGGACTCGCGCCTCCGAATCCTCGTCCGCGCCCTCCGCCTCGTCGGGGAAGTTGAGCACGCCCTCCAGGTCCGCATGCAGCGAGCGCAGGGGCTCCTCCAGCGCACGCACCCGCTCCGTGAGCGCACCCGAGAGCCCCGCCGCGGCGGCACGCACCGCGGACTCCGAGTCGGCCGCCACCAGGTCCGCCACCGCCTCCGCGCGCGTCAGGTCGATGCGGCCATTCAGGAAGGCGCGCCGGGTGAACTCACCGGGCGCCGCGGGACGCGCGAGCCCGTCCTCCAGCGCACGCGCCAGCAACAACTGAAGCAATCGCGGACTGCCGTGCGCCTGGAGCTCCACCACGTCCTCGCCCGTGAAGGAGGAGGGCGCGCGGAAGTAGAGGAAGAGGCCCTCGTCCAGCGCGCGGCCCTGAGCGTCCACGAAGCCCGCGAGGTACGCGTGGCGAGGCGTGGGCTCCACGGGAATGCTCGGCGCCAGGCGGCGACCCACCTCCAGCGCGGCGGGGCCCGACAGCCGGAGGATGCCCACGGCCCCAGCGGTGGGTGCCGTGGCCAGCGCGACGATGGTGGAAGTGGCTGAAGTCATCTCGGCTGGGGAGCGATGCTCCCCTCCGCGCGGGAGAGACTACCGGGGCCCCATGGGGGGCGTGGAACCACGGGCGGCCTTCTCGACGGCCTCGCGATTCTCCTCGATGTACTTCTCGACCGCTCCGTCTTCGATTTCCAGGTCCCGGAGCACTCCCGGGTAGACGAAGCGGAAGGCGGGAGACTCCTCATCCCCGCGCAGGCGGAAGCTCATCTTCAGCACCGCCGCGCCGTACAGCTTGTCCTTGAGACCCTTCGCCTTGCCCATGCACCGCCCTCTCACTCGTCGAAATCGTCCTCGTCATCATCCGGGAGCAAGCTCCGCTTGGGCAGCGGCGCCGGCTTCTCCGGAGTGAACACGACACGGCGGTTGCGACCCTCGCCCTCGGCCGTCACCTTCAACCCCGCCACACCTTCTACCGCCTTCAAGACGCGCGCGCGGTCATCCTGTTTCATCGCGGCGAGCGCGTAGAAGCGCCCCAGGCTGGCGGACTTCTCCGCGAGCCGGCGGACCGCCTCTCGCAGCGCCGCATCCTCTTCCACGGCCACCGAGCGCTCATCCGACTCGCCGCCCGCCCGCGCGGGCGCCGCCGCACTCCGAGGCGCCGCGGCCTGAGCCGCCCCTCGCTGCGCCTGCTTCCCGGGAGCCTGCGACTGAGCCACGGGAGCAGGCGCACGGGGCGCCGCCGCGGGAGCGGGAGCCGGGGCCGCCGCCGCGCCAGCCACGGGGGCGGGCGCCTGCGCGGGGGCCTGCTGCTGCGGCTCGCGACGCTGACGGGGCTCCGGGTGCGCGCCACAGCCCAGCACCACCCAGCGCCGTTCGACGCCGGGACGGTGCAGCATCTTGTTGAGCAGGAACTGGAGCGAATCCAGCACCTGACTGCGGCGGCCCTGCTCCACGCCGGGAGGAGGGCCCGCCTCGAAGTGCAGCGCGACGGACAGGCTGCCATCCGCCGCGTCCTGCATGTCCAGGCGCGCGGGGAAGCCCATCAGCCCGAGGATGTCCCCGAGGAGCTTCTCCACACGCGGCCGGAAGTCCGGGGCCGGAGTCCCACCCGAGGCGGGCGTGCCGCCCACGGGGGCCTGCTGAGGAACCTGCTGCTCGCTCACTTGCGTTTTCCTCCCGCTGTCGCCACCGCGGGCGTTCCGCCCCCTGCCTGGGGCTTGTTCTTCCGGTCCAGCCACTTCCGGAGCCCGTACTGCTGCGCGATGGAGAGGATGTTGTTGGTGAAGATGTAGAGCGACAGGCCCGCCGGGTACTGGAGCAGCGTCAGCGTGAAGATGCCGGGCACGAACCAGGTCATGATCTTCGCCTGGGTCGCATCCATCATCTGCGGCTGCATCTTCTGGGTGATGATCATCGAAATGCCCAGCGCCAGGGGCAGCAGGTACGTAGGGTCCTTGTAGGTCAGGTCCCTCCAGATGGGACCGAAGAAGGGCTCACCGTACAGGTCGAAGCTGTTGCGCAGCGCCGTGAAGAGGGCAATCCAGACCGGCATCTGGATGAGCAGCGGGAGGCAGCCGCCGAGCGGATTGACCTTCGCCTCCTGGTACAGCTTCATGATTTCCACGTTCTGCTGCTCGCGGTTGTCCGCGAACTTCTTGCGAATCTCCTCCATGCGCGGCTGGAGCTTCTTCACCTCTTCCATGCTGACCATGGAGCGGTAGGTGAGCGGCAGCAGCACCAGCTTCACCACGACGGTGAGCAGGATGATGGCCACGCCCCAGTTGCCGGTGAGGCCGTGGAAGAACTTCATGATGCCCAGCAGAATCTTGCAGATGACCGCCCAGATGCCGAAGTCGACGGTGTCCTCGAGCTTCGGGTGGAACACGGCCTCGCCCAGGCCCGCGGCCTGACGCAGCTCCGGACCGGGCACCACTGCCATCAGGTCCGGGTCCTTGGGGCCCAGGTAGCCACCGAGCCGCAGCGTCACCGTCTCGCCCGCGCCCACGCTCAGCGGGAAGGCCGCCGTCACCTGCCGCGCGGTGGGCGTGGCGGTGAGGATGCAGTGGCCGGGGCGCGGCCCGTCCAGCGGGTAGAGCGCGGACAGGAAGTACTGCTGGTTGATGCCGAAGAAGTGGATCTGCCCCTTGGTGTCCTCGGGCTTGTCGTCGCCCGGGTTCATGTTGTGGAGCTTCTCGTCCACCCAGCACGCGGAGCGGCTCAGGTTGCCCACGCCGCCGAAGAAGGACGGGGCGTGCTCGAAGTTCGGGTCGATGGCGCGGCCGTAGTGAACTTGAAGCTCGCCGTTCTGAGGCTGGCCGGAGGTGTTCTTCACCTGGATGGTGTACGTGAGCTCGAAGCCCTCGTGCGGCCACTGGAGCACCTTCACGACTTCCCACGGGCCCTGGCGGCCGGTGAAGGTGACGGACTCGGCGCCGCCGCCCTTCTTCTCCTCCACCGTGTAGGGCACGTTCTTCGGCAGGGGGCTTGCGCCCTCGATGGTGACGGACAGGGGCAGCGGCTCGTTGGGCACCGGCTGCGCCAGGTTCATCTGCGGCGCGGGAGGAACCTCCTTGCCCACCAGCAACTGCCAGCCCTGGGCCAACGTGAGCGAGTGCTGCTCACGCAGCTTCACGCCCTGCAACTGGGCCTCCGTCAGGCCCGCCCCCAGCGAGGAGAAGCGGTAGACGGAGTCCTTGCGCATCATCTCCACCTGCCGCGCGGGCGGGGGAGGGGTGGCGTCCGAGGGAGTTCCGG
>NZ_VIFM01000358.1 GCF_006636215.1 Myxococcus llanfairpwllgwyngyllgogerychwyrndrobwllllantysiliogogogochensis
TTCCGAGCCCGTGTCTGTCAGCCATCCCAGGTAGGATGTCCTCCACACCCCATGAAACCCGCTGAGAAAGCCGCCCTCCTCCTCGAGCGCCTGCGTGAGAAGCACCCCGACGCACGCTACGAGCTCAACTGGTCCACGCCGTTCGAGCTGCTCGTCGCCACCATCCTCGCCGCGCAGTGCACCGACGAGCGCGTCAACCGCGTCACCGCCACCGTGTTCCCCAAATACCCGGGCCCCCAGGCCTTCGCGGACGCCGACACCTCGGAGCTGGAGGAAGACCTCAAGCCCACCGGGTTCTTCAAGCAGAAGACCAAGTCCGTCCAGGCCATGAGCCGCGCGCTGCTCGCGGACTTCGGCGGAGAGGTCCCCCGCACTGTCTCGGAGCTGGTGACGCTCCCCGGCGTGGCGCGCAAGACGGCCAACGTGGTCCTCAACACCGCCTTCAACCTGGCCTCCGGCATCATCGTCGACACGCACGTCGCTCGCGTCAGCCAGCGCCTGGGCCTGACGAAGCACGAAAAGCCGGAGGCGATTGAAGAGGACCTGATGAAGCTGGTGCCCCAGGACGCGTGGACCTTCTTCGGCCCCGCCACCGTCCTGCACGGCCGCTACACCTGCACCGCCAAGAAGCCGAAGTGCGACGAGTGCATCGTGAAGGACATCTGCCCACGCATCGGCGTGTAGACCCACCCGACCCGCTCGAAGCGCGCGCAATTCACCGCTGCCGTGGAATACCGGCAATAAAGCTCAGGTTCAGGCGTTCTTTCCGAACACATGACCTCTGCTCCTTCCGCGGTGACCACCGCCGAGGCCCGCCCGGTCGATTCGGGCGAGCGCCTGGTGTTGCTCGACACGCTGCGCGGCTTCGCGCTGTGCGGCGTGTTCATCTCCAATACGTTTATGTGGTTCAGCGGCCGGGCCTTCATGCCCCGGGAGCAACTCGAGTCCCTGTTCGCAAATGGGACGATGCTCGACAAGGTGCTCCTGCCCGTCGTGACGACGCTGGTGAGCGGGCGGTTCATCACCATCTTCTCGTTCCTCTTCGGACTGGGCTTCGCGGTGCAGATGGGCCGGGCGGAGGCGCGGGGCTCGCCCGTCACGCGCCTCTATGTGCGCCGGCTCGGGGTGATGCTCCTGCTGGGGCTCACGCACCTGACGCTCATCTGGTACGGGGATATCCTCAGCAACTACGCGCTGATTGGGCTCTGGCTGCTGTGGTTCCGGCGCCGGGAGGACCGGACGATTCTCAAGGTCGCCGCGGTGCTGCTCTTCGCGTGGCCCATTCTGAGCGCGGTCATCTTCAAGCTGCCGCAGTTGATGGCCGCCACGCCAGAGGCCGCCGCCGCGCTGGCGAAGCTGGAGACGGAGCGCTCCGCGGCCCTGAAGGCGGACACCCTGTCGGTGTTCCAGAACGGGAACTGGTGGGCCGTGGTGAAGGGCGGCCTGTCGTTCTACCGGCGCGAGTTCCTGCTCATCATGTGCGTCAACTCGCTGGCGCTGCTGGGCCGCTTCCTCCTGGGCTTCTATGCGGGCCGCAAGCGCCTGTTCCATGACGCGCCCCAGCACGTGGCCTTCTTCCGCCGGCTGTTCTTCTGGTCGCTGGGACTGGGCGTGCTGGGCAGCAGCGTGGGCGTGGTGACGCAGCAGCTCGTGCTGCGCAAGATCATCAATCCAGAGACGTTGCCCGTGTGGCTGCCCATGGTGCTGGCCCCGGTGCGCGCCCTGGGCGAGGTGGGCATCGCCGCGACGTATGTGTCGGGCATCACCCTGCTCTTCCAGCGCGCGACGTGGCAGAAAATCCTGTCCGTGCTCGCGCCGGTGGGCCGCATGGCGCTGACCAACTACCTGAGCCAGTCCGTCATCAGCATCCTCGTGTTCTACGGCTACGGCCTGGGGCTCGTCGGCAAGCTGACGCCCAGCATGAGCATCCTGTACTGCCTGGGGGTCTTCACCGTCCAAATCGCGTGGAGCCACCTGTGGCTCGCGCGCTTCCGCTTCGGGCCCATGGAGTGGGTGTGGCGCTCGCTGACGTACGGCAAGGCCCAGCCCATGCGCCGGAGCACCGAGGCGGCCGGCGCGGCGGTGGCCACGTAGGCGCGGCGCGGGGGCTCGGGGAGAGGCCCCGGGACGTCCCCAGGGGGCGGCCTGGACACCGGGCCGTCGTCCAGCCCACGGACTCCGGGTGAGAGTCATCCCCGTCGGACTCCGGGTGTGGCAGACTCACAGGGACCATGTGGGATTGGGTCCGCCAGCTGGGCGAGTGGGCGCGCGAGGATGCGCCCTTCGCCGTGGCCACCGTTACAGCGTGCCAGGGAAGCACCCCCGCCGAGCCCGGCGCGAAGCTGCTGGTGCGTGGGGACGGTGCGTTCCACGGCACCGTGGGCGGCGGACACCTGGAGCAGTTGGTGCTCGCCGACGCGCGGGCCTGTCTGGAGCGCGGCGAGTCCCGCTCCTATCGCTATCCGCTGGGCGCGAAGCTCGGCCAGTGCTGTGGGGGCGTGGTGGACGTCTTCGTGGAGCCCGTCAACCACGGGCCTCGCCTGTACCTCTTCGGGGCCGGGCACGTGGGCCAGGCGGTGTGCCGCATCCTCGAGGGGACCCCCTTCCGCGTACACCTGGTGGACGAGCGCCCCGAGTGGCTCCACGGCGAGCGCGTGCCCGCGGCGGTGACGCGCCACGAGGAGTCCTGGGAGGACTTCGTGACCCAGGCCGTGTGGGACGCGCGCCGGACGTACGTCGCGGTGATGACGCACCGGCATGACCTGGACCAGGACATCATCGCGGCCGCGCTGGAGAAGCCCGCGCGCTACATCGGCCTCATCGGCAGCAAGACGAAGTGGGCGCGCTTCCGGCAGCGGCTGGAGGCGCGAGGCGTGCCCGCGACGCTGCTGAGCCGGGTGCAGTGCCCCATGGGGCTGGAGCTGGGGGGCAAGTCCCCCCAGGAAGTCGCGGTGAGCATCGCCGCGGGGCTGCTCCAGCTCCACCACCAACCTTTCGTTGAAACCCGCCCCGAGCCATCCGCCTCGGAGCCGCCCCGCCTGCGCGGGGTTTCGTCTGGAGAATGAGCACCATGTTCGAGTTCCGGCTCAACGGGAGCCTGGTCCGCGTCGAGGACGTGTCGCCCAACACCACGCTGCTCGACTACCTGCGCGCCCAAGGCGCCACGGGAACGAAGCAGGGCTGCGCCGAGGGGGACTGTGGCGCGTGCACCGTGGCGATGGTGGACCGCGACGCCCAGGGCAACCGCTGCCTGCGCGCGTTCAACAGTTGCATCACCCTGGTGCCCATGGTGGCCGGGCGCGAGGTGGTGACGGTGGAGGGCGTGGGCTCGCGCGAGAAGCCACATCCCGTGCAGCAGGCGATGGTGAAGCACTACGGCTCGCAGTGTGGTTTCTGCACGCCGGGCTTCATCGTCTCCATGGCGGAGGCGTACTCGCGGCCGGAGGTCTGCACCCCGGAGACGGTGGCGGACCAGCTCTGTGGAAACATCTGCCGCTGTACCGGGTATCGGCCCATCCGCGATGCGATGATGGAGGCGCTCGCAGCGAGGGATGCGGCGGTGGGATTGCAGCCACTGCCGGGCACGTCGCTCGGGGGCCCTGCTTCGCCGGTGTCGGCGCTGAGCTATGAGGCCGGCGGCCAGAAGTTCCTGCGGCCCACGTCGTGGGAGGAGCTGCTCGCGCTGAAGGCCGCGCATCCGGAGGCGCTGCTCGTGGCGGGCGCCACGGAAGTGGGCGTGGACATCACCAAGAAAGCCCGGCGCTTTCCGTTCCTCATCTCCACCGAGGGCGTGGAGTCCCTGCGCGCCATCCGCCGTGAAGCGGACGGCTGGTACGTGGGCGGCGCGGCGACGCTCGTGGACCTGGAGGATGCGCTCGGCAAGGACGTGCCCGAGATAGGGAAGATGCTCAACGTCTTCGCCTCGCGACAGATCCGGCAGCGGGCCACGCTGTCGGGCAACCTGGTGACGGCGTCGCCGATTGGCGACCTGGCGCCGGTGCTGCTCGCGCTGGAGGCTCGGATGGTGCTGTCGTCCGTGAAGGGCGAGCGGACGGTGGCGCTGTCGGACTTCTTCCTCGCGTACCGGAAGACGGCGCTCCAGGTGGACGAGGTGGTGCGCTTCATCGTCATCCCGCATGCGCCTTCGGCGGCCAGTGGACTCCGGCGGGTGTCAGATTCGTTCAAGGTGTCCAAGCGGCGCGAGCTGGATATCAGCATCGTCGCCGCGGGCTTCTGCGTGGAGCTGGATGCGGGCGGAGTGGTGCGCACGGCGCGGCTTGGGTACGGCGGCGTGGCGGCCACGCCCATTCGCGCGCGACGCACCGAGGAGCTGCTCGTCGGCCAGCCGTGGACCCGGGAGACGGTGGACAAGGTGCTGCCCATGCTCTCGGGCGAGCTGTCCCCCATCAGCGACTTGCGCGGGAGCGCGGAGTACCGACGCGGGCTCATCGTGAGCCTGTTCGAGAAGTTCTTCTCGGGGGAGCAGAGTCCCTCTCTGGACGCCGCGCCGGGCTTCGTCACGGGAGACGCCGAGGCGCCCACGGATACCAGCCGCGTGCTGCGACATGAGAGCGCGCTGGGTCATGTGACGGGGGCCGCGAAGTACGTGGACGATGTGGCGCAGGGCCGGCCCATGCTGGAGGTGTGGGCGGTGTGTTCGCCGCATGCGCACGCGCGAATCCTGCGCAGGGATGCGACGGCCGCGAGGGCGCTTCCGGGCGTGGTGACGGTGCTGCTCGCGGAGGACATCCCCGGCATGAACGACACGGGGCCCATCCGCCACGACGAGCCGCTCCTGGCGAAGGACGAGGTGCTGTTCCACGGGCAGATTGTCGCCGTGGTGGTGGGAGAGAGCATCGACGCGTGCCGCGAGGCCGCGAAGCAGGTGGTGGTGGAGTACGAACCGCTGCCGGCCATCCTCACCGTGGAAGACGCGATGGCGCAGGGCAGCTACCACACGGAGCCGCACGTCATCCGGCGCGGCGATGTGGACGCGGCGCTCGCGTCGAGCCCGCGTCGGCTGTCCGGCACGGTGACGATGGGCGGGCAGGAGCACTTCTACCTGGAGACGCAGGCGGCCTTCGCGGAGAAGGGCGACGACGGAGACATCACGGTGGTGTCCTCCACGCAGCACCCGTCCGAGGTGCAAGCGGTGATTTCCCACGTGTTGCACCTGCCGCGCAGTCGCGTGGTGGTGCAGTCACCGCGCATGGGTGGCGGCTTCGGTGGCAAGGAGACGCAGGGCAACTCACCCGCGGCCATTGTCGCGCTGGCCGCGTGGCACACGGGCAAGCCGGTGCGGTGGATGATGGACCGGGACGTGGACATGGCGGTGACGGGAAAGCGCCATCCGTTCCATGCCACGTTCGAGGTGGGGTTCACCGAGCAGGGCAAGCTGCTCGCCCTGCGCGCGCAGCTCGTGTCGAACGCGGGCTGGTCGCTGGATTTGTCCGAGTCGATTACGGACCGCGCCCTCTTCCACCTGGACAACGCCTATTACGTCCCGGCCATGAGCTACACGGGCCGCGTGGCGAAGACGCATCTGGTGTCCAACACGGCCTTCCGTGGCTTCGGGGGTCCGCAGGGGATGCTGGTGGGTGAGGAGGTCCTCGACCGCGTGGCGCGCACGCTGGGCCTGCCGCCGGAGGAAGTGCGCGAGCGCAACTTCTACCGGGGCACCGGTGAGACGAACACGACGCACTACGGACAGGAGCTGGAGGACGAGCGACTGCCGCACCTGTGGCGTGAGCTGAAGGACTCGTCGGACTTCGCGCGTCGGCGTCGGGAGGTGGAGGAGTTCAATGCCCGCTCACCGCGAATCAAGCGCGGGCTGGCGATGACGCCGATGAAGTTCGGCATCTCCTTCACGGCGACGTTCCTGAATCAGGCGGGCGCGCTGGTGCATGTGTACCGGGACGGCTCGGTGATGCTGTCGCACGGCGGCACGGAGATGGGCCAGGGTCTGCACACGAAGATTCAGGGCGTGGCCATGCGCGAGCTGGGATTGCCCGCGGACGCCATCCGGGTGGCGAAGACGGTGACGGACAAGGTGCCCAACACCTCCGCCACGGCGGCCTCGTCGGGTTCGGACCTGAACGGCGCGGCGGTGCGCGAGGCGTGCGTCACGCTGCGTGGGCGGCTTGTGCCGGTGGCCGTGAAGCTGCTGTCGGAGCGGCACGGGCGCACCGTGGCTCCGGAGGCGGTGGTGTTCCAGGACGGGCGCGTGGGGGTAGCGGATGCATCCGTGTCCTTCGCGGAGGTGGTGGACGCCGCGTACCTGGCGCGCGTGGGACTCTCGGTGACGGGCTACTACCAGACGCCGGGCATCGGCTACGACAAGGCGAAGGGCCGAGGGAAGCCGTTCCTCTACTTCGCGTATGGCGCGGCGGTGACGGAGGTGGAGGTGGACGGCCACACGGGCATGAAGCGGGTGCTCCGAGTGGACGTGCTGGAGGACGTGGGTGACTCGCTCAACCCGGGTGTGGACCGGGGACAGATTGAAGGCGGCTTCGTCCAGGGCATGGGCTGGCTGACGGGCGAGGACCTGCGCTGGGATGCGAAGGGACGGTTGCTCACGCACTCGGCCAGCACGTACCCGGTGCCGGCGTTCAGCGATGCGCCAGTGGACTTCCGTGTACGGCTGTTGGAGCGGGCGCGGCAGCACAACACGATTCACGGCAGCAAGGCGGTGGGCGAGCCGCCGCTGATGCTGGCGCTGTCGGTGCGCGAGGCCCTGAGGGATGCAGTGGGCGCGTTCGGGGCTCCGGGCGGAAAGGTGGAGCTGGCCGCTCCCGCCACGCACGAGGCGCTGTTCCTGGCCATCCAGCGGCGTGAGGCCCGGAGCAAGTCTGAGTCGGGACTGGTCGCGGCGTAGCCTCTGGGCGTCTCGCGGTAACGAGGCGCCTTTCAGCACACGAGAGCAGGAGCAATGTGACGATACATACGTTGGAGTCGTTGAAGCCTCGGCTTCGGAGGGCCGGGGACCTCGCGGACCTCCTGCTCGAGGAGCACGCGACGTTCCTCGACGGTGACACCTGGGTCCACGAGGGAGACCTGGTGCTCGAAGGGGAGCTTGAAGTGAAGCGGGGGGCGTTGCTGATCCTGGGAAATCTGAGGGTCAGCGATGCCGTTGGGACGGACGAGAGCGGCAAGCTCGTCGTCACGGGTCGACTCGATGCCCGCCACCTCTATCTGGAAGGCGACCTGCGGGTGCACAAGGACGTTGCGCTCCGAGGCGCCCTCTTCGGCTTCTACGAAGCGGGCAATTCACAGGTCGACGGACGGACGACCGCGAAGCTCGGTCTCATCGGCGACCATGAATGGGAGTGCGATGACGAGCACTACGAGGTCTCTGGCCGCTTCTCGAACTTCGTCGAACTTGAGGAGGGAGACCCCGATGCCATCCGCCAGCTCATGGGTGACAAGGAGTTCGCCATTCTCGCGCCCATGCTGGGTCTGTCCGACGAGGATACGGAGTGCGATGGCTACGGAATGAAGCTCTTCTTCCGGGTCTGAGCAAAGCGCGAGGCTCGGAGCAAGGCGGAGTCGGGACTGGCCGCGGCGTAGGTCCTGGGCGCCAATTCATCCATGTTCGTGGAGGTGTGACTTGAACGAGCAGACACTGCAGTCGCTGAAGCCGAAGCTCCGGCCCGTGAAGGACGAGGACCTCGAGCAGATTGGTGATGAGGACATCGCGGGAGTCCTCGGCGATGACAGTTGGGTTCACGAGGGAGACCTCGTGATTGAGGGCGACCTCAGCGTGACGGAGGGAGCGCTGTTGGTCCTGGGGGACCTGACGGTGAGCGGCGAGGTCACGACGGATGAGACGGGCACGTTGGCTGTCATGGGTCAGCTCAAGGCCCACCACCTCTACCTGGAGGGCAACCTGGAGGTTCACGGGGATGCCACGCTCAGCGGTGTCGTCTACGGCTTCTACGAAGCGGGCATCTCCCGGGTCTACGGCAAGACGACCGCGAAGCTCGGCCTGATTGGCAATCACGACTGGTCTTGCGACAGCGAGCACTACGAAGTCTCGGGGCGCTTCAGCAACTTCCACAAGCTCATGGAAGGAGACCCGGAAGCCATCCGCAAGCTCGTCGGCGACAAGGAGTTCGCCCAGCTCGCGCGCATGCTGGGGGTGAGCAAGGAAGAGGCGGAGGGTTCGTCGAACAGTGCGTGGGGACTGAGCCTCTTCCACCGGGTCTGAGCTGTCCGCGTTGGTCCCAGGACCTGATCAGGGACCACGCCCGACTCCGAGGGCATCATCCTCAAGATGCGGCGGCTGGCGTGAGCCCCGCGACAATCCGACAAAGCCGCAATTGCGGGAATAACATCAAAGTTATTTACTGAACGCTCGGCGCGCGAACACCCCACCCACGCGCTCCGAACAGGGGACATCAACATGCCTCGTCATCTGTCGACCTTGCGTTCACTGACCGCGCTCACCGCCTTCGCCACGCTGTCCACGGCATCCGCCGAGGAGAGCGGCAAGCCGCAGGCCCCCCAGACCACAACGCCCGCTCGGACAGGAAACCAGGAGCTGCTGGCCGGGACGTACTCCGTCTCCATCCCCGCCATCACCTGCGTGCACCAGGGAAGCGCCCCTCCGCCAGCTCCGATGACCTGCGGCGGCGGCGGCACGCTGCGCACGGACGGCGACAATACCTTCCCGTGCGCGGTGAACTCCAATGCCACGCTCAATACGTACGTGTGCGGTCTGAATCTTCCGTCGGGTGCGCAGATCCAGGAAGCCATTGCCTACGGCTACGACTCCTCCACCGTCGGATACTTCGAAGCCGCTATCTGGAGCACGGCCGATGCGACCCTCGCCGTGTCGTACTTCAGCAGCTTCGGGGGTACCTGGCAGAACTCGGGAGTGGCCTTCAACAGTGGCTACTCCAGCTTCCCCATCTTCTCCGCATCCCAACCCGCCCATACCGTGGTGGCTGGCAACCGGTATGTGATTGGCTTCGCTACGCGCGACCCCATCCAGTCCAACCTGGTCTTCGGCTTCCGCGTCCGCTACTCCCTGCCGTAAGGCACCCCGTCACGGAGTCCCGGCGCCCGCCCCTGTCTCACTGGGGCGGAGCGCCTCGTGAACCGGACTCCCACGAAGTGTGCCCCTTCCGAGTGAGTTCTCGCGCCGCGCGCGACAAAATCACACACACAAACATTTTCGTCTGTGGACAGGGAGTGCTCAAGTTGAGCGCGTCCATCACGTGTGGCGCGGCTTGCAGACTGGACGGCTGCGCGCCTCAGCCCACCACCCGCTCGATACCCGGACGCACAGCTTCGGGCGGGATGGGCAGGTGCGTGGTGTTGGAACCCGGGAAGCGCTCTGAGGCCCACCGACATAGGTGGTCCACGCACGACTCAATCGCACCACCCGTCGTGAAGATGTGGTTGGTTCCCTTGAGGCGAATCCGCGACAGGTTCGGATGCGGAAGGTCCGCCAGCGCCGAGCGATGGATGCGGTCGAAGAACACGTCCCGCAGCTTTCCCTCCGCCGTCAACACCAGCACCGGCTGCCCGCGCTCCACCACGCGCTGCCACGCCCGCACCAGCGGCACGTTCGTCACCGCCGGCAACGAATCCCAGTCCATCAACAAGTCGAGCAGCTTCTGTCGCGGAAACGGCACGTACTTGAACAGCCGCGCGTACTCATTCTCCCGCGTCAGCATCCGCATCCAGCCCCAATACGAGAAGAGCTTCGACGTCACCCGCTTCAATGACAGCCGCGGGGACTCAACCTCCACCTCGGCCCCCTCCCCTCCC
>NZ_VIFM01000359.1 GCF_006636215.1 Myxococcus llanfairpwllgwyngyllgogerychwyrndrobwllllantysiliogogogochensis
ACCCTGGCTCCCCTAGCCCCGGAGCGCGCACCGCGCCCCATGCGCCCCACCATGCCCCTGGACGCGCCCGCTCCGGTGTCCACCACCCAGACGCCGGAAGACTTCCTCCAGCGCGCGGTGCGGCTGGAGCGCGGAGGCCATGTGGACCGCGCCATCGAGGTCCTCACGAAGGGCATCGACCGCGCCCCCGAGGCCGCCGCGCTCCACAGCAAGCTGGCCCTCATCCTCGTCCACCAGCGCAAGGACTACGTCCGAGCGGCCCGACTGCTGGAGCGCGCGGTGGAGCTGGAGCCGGGCAACACCGTCTTCCAGCAAAATCTCCTGAAGGTCGCAGCGCTGTCCGCGGCCTCCGCTGGACAGGGCAAGGAGCGCAAGCCCGGACTCTTCGCCCGCCTCACCGGCAAGCGAAGCTGAGCGGCCCGTCACTCAAGGACTGCCGCTGTCCAACAAGCGCTCCGCCTCTTCCAACGAGAAGGCGAGGTGCGCGTCGTAGCCCAGCTCACGACTGGTGCGCTCGAAGACGAGCGCCGTGTCGACGGAGCGGCCCACCACCCGCACCACGCGACGGAAACCCCGGACCTTCGCGGCCTCCATGATGCGCCGCAGTTGCACCGTGGCCTCGGCGTCCAACGACGTCACGCCCTTCATGTCCGACAGCAGGTCGAACCGCGGGCGCAACCGCTCGATGGCCCGCACCGCCGCGTCGCCGACGCGCTGGGCCTCTTCCCTGGCGATGTCACCCCAGATGCGCACCACCAGTCGGTTCTTCCCGACAAGGGCCTCGACTTCGAACACGGGGCTGAGACCTCCAAGGAAAACCCGCCATCCCTTACAGAGAGTCTACCCCCGGCGTCACGCGCGCTTCCAGGTTTCGTCCCGGCGTGCCGGAACGCTCAGATTTCCGCCACGCCCTCGCGCTCGGCCCAGCCTTCCAGTCCGTTGGGCAGACGGATGCGCACGAAGCGGCCCGTCTCCTCCAGGAGCCGCACCTTGAGGCCCGCATGCACCTCGAAGATGGAGCGGGCGCCAGGCTGCGGCAGCTCCCGAGCCACCAGCGTGGGCGACAGCACCACGGCCTCGTGCACCGTCTCGTCCACCCACGCATGCGCGGCCAGCAGCGCGCCCGTGGGCACCGCCACGGTGAACAGCAGCGCGGCGACGATGCCCAGGCCCGTGCGGCGTCCCGGCTTCAGCCACCGCCACACCAGCAGGAGCAGCAGCGCGGCCACCCACGTGCCCAGAAAGGTCCACGCCACCACGGTGCCGTCCGTGGCCGCCGTCACGCGCGGAAGGAACTCCTCCTCCGCCGTGGCGCCCACCACCTTGTCCACCTGTCGCGCGCGCGCCACGGCCAGGTTGGCCTCCAGGTCCGGCGCGCGGCCGCCCTGCTTCTTCGCCTGCTCCAGCGAGAGCACCGCGCGGCCCAGGTCCCCCCGCGCCAGATGCGTCGTGCCCAGGTTGTAGAGGACGTCCGCGCCGCCATGGCCATGCGAGAGGAGCTTCTCGTAGCCATCCTGCGCCGCCGCGTAGTCCTCGCGCGCGTAGGCCTCGTTGGCTTTCAGGAAGACGTCCTGCGCCTCTTCAGGCGAGTAGTACCCGCTCACGCCCAGCCCTCCATGGCCGCGACCGCGGCATCCATCACCTTCTGTCGCGCGGCGGCATCACCTCCACCGCCATAGCGGCCCAGGTCACAGGCCTCCAGCACGTACAGCACCCGGGCACGTCGCTCCTGCGCCACGCCCGCCACGGTCATGCGCTCGCCAATGGCCTCGCGAGTGAGGCCAATCACCGGACCGCCCAGCCGCGCGCCCAGGAAGCCATGCAGCGCCTTCTCCACCTCGGTGTAGAAGGCCCCCGCGTCGGCGCCGGCCTGGAGCTTCTCCGCTTCCACCAGTCGCTTGCGCGCGGCCTTCGCCTGCTGACGCCCCTTGTCCGCCTCGGTGCGCGTCGCCATGCGGCCTCGCACGCCGCCCAGGAGTGCCGCGCCCGCGAGCAGTCCCAGCGGGGCCAGCACCAGCGGCACGAAGAAGCTCCGCTTCCACGGTGGCTCGGACGGCGCGACGAAGCGCGCCTGGTAGCGCACCGGCCGCAGCCCACCGGACGTCAGCACGTTCTTCTGCTCGTTGGCCGAGTCCGCCACATGCGCGGACGACGTGGGCGGCAGCGCCGTGCTGCCCGCCGCGGGCTCCACCGTGAGGGTGATGGGGTCCGTGCGCGAGACCTCGTAGGAGCGCGCGCGCGCATCGAAGAAGGGAAACTCCAGCGCGGGCAACGTGAAGGTGCCCGTGCGCTGCGGCATCACCAGGTACTCCACCACGCGCCGACCCTGGACCCGGTTGCGCTGCGGCGCCACCTTGTCCGTCGTCGTGGGGTCATAGATTTTCAGCGCGGAGGGCCCGGTGAGCTTCGGCGGGTTGACGTTCTTCACGTTGCCCGAGCCCTCCAGGATGACCTTCACCGTGATGGGCTGTCCCAGCTCCACGCGCGTCTGCGACACGTCCACGGACAGCCGCCAGGCGCCCACGTTCGCATTGGACATGCCCTGCGGCGCACCGGGCGGCAGGGGCGCCACCTTCACCTTGAGCCCGTTGGACACGCGGTGCACGCGGTGGCCCGCGAAGAGGAAGCCCGTGGTGATGTCCGCCTCCGCCGCGGAGATGGACAGCGTGCCGGCCTTCACCGGGAAGAGCGCGCGGCGGCGCAGCAGATAGGCCCGGTACGGGACACCGTCGACGACCTTCTGCTCACCGGACAGCTGCGTGGGGCTCTCCACCTCCTCCGTCCAGAAGCCCTCCAGCTTGGGCATGGTGACGGCATCCACGCTGGACAGGTCCACGCGCGAGTAGATGTAGAGCGACAGCGTCACCTGCTCGCCCACGAAGATTTCGTCCCGGTCCAGGCTCGAGCGCAGGAACAGGTCCGAGTCTCCTCGGGGAATCGTGGGCTCGTCCTCCGGCTCGTCCGCGAACGGGTCCGGCAGGCGTGAGGGCATGCTCGCGAACGGGTCCGGCAGTCGCTGTTGCCGCCCGGACTGCGCGGGTGGAGGCCCCAGCCGTCCCGGCTTCACGTCAATCTGCACGGAGTCCGTGCGGTGCGTCTTGCCCGCGGTCGTCATCTCCGACGGAGGAATCGTCAGCTTCCCCGCGCGATTGGCCCGCATCACCATCACGTACTTGGTGACGTCCTGGATGTTGGCGGGCCCGCCGCCGGACCAGGAGACGGAGCGCTGCGTACTGCGTGAGCTGTTGACGACCTCGAAGTCGTCCGACCGCGGCAGCTTCACCTTGGCGTCGGCGGGCGCATCCACCGTCACCACCGTGAGCAGGAAGGTGTCCTCGCTGCCCACCTCCTCGCGGTTCACCGTCTGGTAGAACTCGAGGCCCGCCGCCCATGCCGGCGCCGAGGCCAGCAGGGCCAGCCCGACGAGCACCGCCACGGGGCCGCTGCTACCAGTCCTTCTCATTGGCCTTCCTCTGCTTCTTCTTCTGCTGGAAACGCCAGAGCTGGAGATTCTTCTCGTTCTGCTTCATCGCATCCAGCAGGCGCTCCGCCTCCTGCCGGTCCAGCTCCGATGGACTCACTCCACCATCCGAGCGCGAGTCTTCCGCGTCACCCTCCGACTCGCTGCCCCCATCCGTCCCGCCGTCCTTCGGGTCGCCCTCACCCTCATCCTGACCGCCGTCGGAGCCACCGTCGCTGCCGCCATCACCCTTCTGCGGAGGACCCTCCTGACCGCCGTCCCCACCATCCGCGCCGCCGTCACCACCACCATCCGCGCCACCATCGCCTCCGCCATCCGCGCCACCGTCACCACCCCCGTCGGCACCGCCATCCGCGCCACCGTCCTGGCCTCCGTCGGTTCCCCCGTCCACGGGAGTCCCACCGTCCGCCTTGGTGCCGCCGTCCTCGCCGCCGTCGGGCCGACCACCGTCCGTCCCGGAGTCACCGCCACCATCCGAGCCGCCATCCGCCGAGTTGTCCTGCGGCGGAGGAAGGTTTCGCAGCACCACCTCGTAGTTGTGCCGGGCCTGCACGTCCTGCGGGTCCAGGGTCAGCGCGCGTCGGTAGGACTTCAGCGCCTCCACCCGGTCCCCCGTCGTCGCGGCGAGGTTGCCCAGGTTGTACCAGGCCTTCTGTCGCAGGTCGGGACGGTTGGACTCCGTCACCCCGCGGAAGACCTCCTGTGCGTCCTTCACCCGGCCCAGCTTCGCCAGCGCGTCGCCCCGGTTGAAGTCCACCGCCGGGTCATTGGGACGCTCCTTCTTCGCGTCCTCGAACGCCTTCAGCGCGTCCTCATAACGGCCAGCCAGGTACGCCTCGCGTCCCTGTTGGACCCGCGGATGATCCCTCTCCAGCGGCCCCGCGCCGAGCGCCGACAGCGGCAGCATGAGGCACGCCACACAGGCCAGCAGTCGCGCGCCGCGACGTCGTCGTGTCTCGAGGCTCGCGCTCATGGCGACGACCTCCTGCGCGTGGACGGCAGCAACATCATCCCTAGCACGAGCAGCACCAGTCCGGGAATCGCGAAGGACTGGAAGCGCTCGTCGTAGCGGACCGTCACCCGACTCTCGAGTTCGCTCTTCTGCATCTGGTCGATGCGCTCCACCACCTGGCTCATCGCCACGCCGCGCGGTTGGAAGAAGAAGGCCCCACCGGTGGCCTCCGCGATGGCCGTCAGCCCCGCGCGGTCCAGGCGCGTAATCACCGTGTCTCCGGCTGAGTCCTTCTTGTAGTCCACGAACTCGCCGCGCCGGTCATAGACGGGAATGGGCTCGCCAGCCTCGGAGCCCACGCCCACCGCCAGCACCTGGACGCCCGCTTCCTTCAGCGCGTCGGTGGCCTCGCCCACGTCGCCGACCAGGTCCTCGCCATCCGACAACAGCACGACCACGCGCTCCTTCGAGCCGCGGTCCGCGTTCTCGAGCACCTGATGGGCGAGCCGCAGCGCCGCGCCCACGTTGGTGCCCCCCTGGGGCATGACCTCCGGGTCCACCGCGCGCAGGAACAGCTTCACCGCCGAGTAGTCCGACGTCAGCGGCGACTGGATGAAGGCATCCCCCGCGAAGACGACCAGACCCACGCGGTCGCCCTTCAGTTCGTCCAGGAGCGTCGTCAGCTCCAGCTTGGCGCGCTCCAGCCGGCTGGGCTGCACGTCGCGCGCGAGCATGGACTTGGACGCATCCAGCGCCACCACCACGTCGATGCCACGCCGCTTCGTCAGCTCGCTCTTGGTGCCACACTGCGGCTGCGCCAACGCGAAGCCGAACAGCGCCAGCCCCAGGCCATACAGGCTGCCCTGCGTCGCCGGACGCCACACGGAGATGCCCGGCGTGAAGCGCTCGGCGTGCCGCTCATGCAGCACCGCGCGCACGCGGGAGCGGCGCCTCAGCGACAGCGTGAGCGCGAGCAATCCCAGCAGCACGCCCACCAGCACGAGCCCCAGGAACAACGGCTGGGCGATACCCGCCTGATAGCCGAGCACGGTGAAGCGCCAGGGTTCCACGGGCGTCACGGGAAGACCCTCAGGAAGGTCGCGCGCAGGAGCAGCTCCAGCGCGACGAGACCAAAGGCGGCCAGCAGGAACGGATGGAACTCCTCACGGTACGTCGCGGAGGCGCCCCCCTCCATCAGCTTGGAGCGCTCCAGCGAGTCGAGCACCTTCTGGAGTCCGCGGCGCAGGCCCTCGGGGTCCGTGGCGCGGTAGTACTCGCCGCCCGTGCGGTCCGCGATGTCCTGCATCAGCTCCGGGTTGATGGGAATCTCCGTCTCGCGCCACACGGTGTTGCCGAACAGGTCCGTCCCCTGCGGGAAGGGCACCTTGCCGCCCTTGCCCACGAGGATGGTGTAGATGGGCACGTGGAGCGCCTCCGCCATGTGCGCGGAGTCGATGGGAGACAGCTTCCCCGCGTTGTTGTCGCCGTCGGTAATCAGCACCACGACGCGACTCTTCGCCTCCGAGTCCCGCAGGCGGTTGAGCGACGTGGCGAGCGCGTCACCGATGGCGGTGCCGTCCTCCAGCACGCGGGTGCGCAGCTGCTTGATGACTTCCTTCAGCACGCCGTAGTCCAGCGTCAGCGGCGCCTGCGTGTACGCCGCGCCCGCGAAGACGACCAGGCCGATGCGGTCATTCACCCGGTTGGCGATGAACTCGCTGAGCACTTCCTTGGCCACGTGCAGGCGGTTCTGCGGCCGGAAGTCGCCCGCCTCCATGGAGGTGGACAGGTCCAACGCCACCACGATGTCGATGCCCTCCACCGACAAGTCCCGCACGCGAGAGTCGCGCACCTGGGGCCGGGCGATGGCGAACACCGCCGCCGCGACGGCCACCGCGCGCAACAGCGGCAAGAGCGGCAACATGTACGTGCGCAGGCCCTTGCCACTTCGGGCGAACACGTTCGCCGCGGAGAAGCGCAGGGGCGCGCGAGCGCGACGCTCCCGCCAGGCCTGCACCAGCAGGAGCGGCACGAGCAGCAGTCCCCAGAGCGCCTCGGGGTTATTGAACGCGGGGAGCGGCGGCATTGGCGGGAGCCTGAGGCGGCGGGGGCGGAACGTAGGTCTTGTCGATGAGTTCGTAGCCGAACAGCAGCGCGTCTCGGCAGCTCTCGGGCGACGCATCCGCCCGGGCGTACTTCACCATGTCCGACTCGGACACGAAGCGCATCAGCTTGTCCTCGGGAAGCCCGAGCGGCGACAGGCGGCGCAGCGCGGTCATCAGCTCCGAGCTGGTGCACTCCAGCGCCTCGAAGCCATAGCGCTCGCCCAGATACCCTCGGACGATTTCGGACAGGCGGAAATAGTAGTCCTTCACGTGGCCACGCCCCGGGAGGTTCTCCGCCTTGAGCGAGTCCAGCGCCTTGCGCGTGCGCACGTCCAAGGGCAAGGGCGGCGGCAGGTTCACGTGCTTGGGGCGGTTCTTCCACCAGCGCACGAGCGCCCAGGCCAGCAGGCCCGCGGCGAGCACGCCCAGCAGCGTCAGCACCAGCCGCCACGAGCGGATGGGCACTTCCTGCGGCGGCTGGATGTCGAACAGGTCCGCGCCCTTGCCCTCGGCGTCCGGGGGCAGCGTGGCGGCCACCTCCACCTCGCGACCTGGCAGCGAGTAGTGACGCGGCCCCTCCGGCGTCGCCACGTCGAACTCGAGCGGCGGCACCTGCACCGTGCCCAGCGCGAAGGCGGACAGGCGCACCGCGAACGTCGTGGTGGCCGAGTCGGGCCCGTCATGGCGCTGACGCGTCTGGTCCAGGAACTCGAAGTCGCCCGTCTCCTTGGGCACCGCCAGTTCGTAGCGGTGGTCCTTCGGATGCGTGAGCACCACGTGGTAGGTGAACGGGTCGCCGATGCGCACCTGCTGCGGCTCCACGCGCACCGACACGTCCAGGGGCTGCGTCACCTCGTGCGCGGGCACGCCCGGGGGATTCGGCTGGGACTTCGCCCCCGCCGGAAGCGTCCCCAGACACAGCAGCACCGCGAGCAGGACCATGCACCGGCTCATGCCGCCATCCTCCGGGCCCGCGCGCGGAAGAACTGCGCGAGCGCCTTGCCGTGGTCATCTCCGGCCCGCAGCTCCACGTGGTCCAACTCCAGCTTCTTGAAGAGCTTGCGGCGCTCGTCGCGCGCGCCCTGCATCGCCCGGGCATAGCGTCCGCGCACGCCCGGGTCGCTCGTGTCCACGACGAAGCGGTCTCCCGTCTCCGGGTCCTCCATCTCCACCAGCCCCAGGCGCGGGAAGGCCTCTTCCAGCGGGTCCTCCACCACCACCGGGACGAGGTCGTGCTTGCGCCCCACCAGTCGCAGCGGCTTCTCGAAATCGCGCGCCTGGAAGTCGGAGACGAGGAAGGTGACGGCCTTCCGCTTCGCCACCTGCGTCAGGTACGTCAGGCCCGTCGCCAGGTCCGTGCCCTTGCCCACCGGCTGGAAGGTGAGGATGTCGCTCACCAGGCGCAGTACATGGGTGCGGCCTTTGCGCGGCGGCACCACCTTCTCCACCCTGTCCGAGAAGAGGATGAGCCCCACCCGGTCATTATTGGCGATGGCGCTGAAGGCAATCTGCGCGGCGACCTCGGCGGCGATTTCCGACTTGGTGCGCTCGCGCGAGCCGAACTCCTTGGAGGCCGACACGTCCACGAGGAGCATCACCGTCAGCTCGCGCTCCTCGGTGAAGACCTTGACGTAGGCCTCGTTCATGCGCGCGGTGACGTTCCAGTCGATGATGCGAATCTCATCCCCGGGCTGGTACTGCCGCACCTCGGAGAAGGCCATGCCCCGGCCCTTGAAGACCGAGTGGTACTGGCCCGCGAGCATGTCGGAGACCACCTTGCGGGTGCGAATCTCCAGCTTGCGGATGCGGCGGATGAGGTCCTTGGGCAGCACGGGTCGCTCGTCGGGCGGTCAGGGAACTTCGACGCGATCAAACACGCGCTGGATGATTTTCTCCGGGGTGAGGTCCTCGGCCTCCGCCTCGTACGTCATGGCGATGCGGTGGCGGAGCACGTCGAAGGCGATGGCCTTGACGTCCTCGGGCGTCACGAAGCCCCGGTGGCGCAGGAAGGCATGTGCGCGCGCGGCCTGCGCCAGGGAGATGGTGGCACGCGGTGAGGCGCCGAACTGGATGTAGTCCGCCAGGTCCTTGAGGCCGTACTTGCCGGGCTCGCGCGTGGCGAACACCACGTTGAGGATGTACTCCTTCACCTTCTCGTCCATGTAGATTTGGTGGACGAGCTCGCGGGCGCGGATCAGGTGCTCCACCGCGATGACCTTCTGCGCGCGCGGAGTCGTGCCACCGGACATGCGGTCCATGATGACCTTCTCTTCGTCGCGCGTGGGGTAGCCCACCTTCACCTTGAGCATGAAGCGGTCCACCTGCGCTTCGGGCAGCGGATAGGTGCCCTCCTGCTCGATGGGGTTCTGCGTGGCGAGGACGAGGAAGGGCGAGGGCAGCCCGAAGGTCTGGTCGCCAATCGTCACCTGTCGCTCGGCCATGGCCTCCAGCAGGGCGGACTGCACCTTGGCGGGCGCGCGGTTGATTTCGTCGGCGAGGACGATGTTGGCGAAGATGGGACCCTTGCGGACGGTGAAGTTCGCCGCCTGCTGGTTGTAGATCATCGTGCCCACCACGTCGGCGGGCAGCAGGTCCGGGGTGAACTGGATGCGCATGAAGCTGGCGCTGAGCGCGTCCGCCACGGTGCGCACGGTGAGCGTCTTGGCGAGACCGGGCACGCCTTCCAGCAGCACGTGGCCATTGCACAAGAAGCCGATGAGGATGCGCTCCAGCATGTAGCGCTGGCCGACGATGACCTTGCCGGTTTCCTGGTTGAGGACCTCGACGAAGCTGCTTTCCTGCTGCACGCGTTCGTTTAGCGCGCGGATGTCCGTGTTCATGACGCCTCGGTAAGGACTGGCGGCGGGCAGCCTAGGGTTGACCGGGTATCGGGCTCAACACCGCAGAAGGGCGGGCATTCCAGTAAGTTCCGAGTCGGCCCCCCGGAGGGCTCCACCCCATGGACCTCTTGCCCCCCACCCTCTGTACCACCCCGCGCGGCCCGGTGGGGCCCCAGGACGGGCCATGAAGGGCTCTCCCCTGGCGAAGTCCCCCACGGCGGGCCCGGTGGAGGCCAGCCTGCTGGCACAGCTCTCCCCCGGGGTGAAGGCGACGGTGCACTGGGTGCCTGGAGGGGGCGCGCTGCGGGTGCTGGAGGG
>NZ_VIFM01000035.1 GCF_006636215.1 Myxococcus llanfairpwllgwyngyllgogerychwyrndrobwllllantysiliogogogochensis
ACCCGAGACACCGTCGGCGCCGCTCCCCCCGTGGGAGCGCCTGCGTCACGCGTGGGACGCCCTCACCCGGTGGGGCAAGGCCCAGGCGGGCCCGCTGGGAGCGGCGCTCGTCGGGTTGCTCACGTTCCTGGCGACCTTCGGGCCGGGCGCGCTCGCGCCCTGGCGACTCGGCTGGCTCATCCGGGACGACTTCAGTCAGCACCTGTTGGGGTGGCTCTTCTTCCGCCAGACGCCGCTCGGCCTGCCGCTGGGAGCCACGCCCAACTACCTCCATCCGCTGGGGACCTCGCTCGGGTACACGGACTCGATTCCCTGGGTGGGCTTGCTGCTGCGGCCCTTCTCCTTCGCGCTGCCCACGGACTTCCAGTACATCGGCCCGTGGATGTGTTTGTGCCTCATGCTGCAAGGCGCGTCCGCGGCGTGGGTGGCGCGGCGCATGGGCGCCTCCACGCAGCACCAGTGGTGCGTGGGTGGACTGCTGGTGCTGTCGCCCGTGCTGCTCTCGCGGATGACCTTCGCGCACGAGGCCCTGTGCGCGCACTGGCTGCTGGTGCTGCTGGTGGGGCTCCACCTGATTCCCCAGCGCGACGCGCGTGACGCGAAGCAGGCGCTGGGGTTGGGCCTGTCGCTCTGTGTCTTCGCCGCGGGCGTCCACCCCGTCATCGCCGCCATGACGTTGCCGCTCGCGCTGTCGCTGTGCGCGCGAACGGCGCTGGAGCGGAAGCTGCCCTTCACCTGGCCCGCGCTCGCGGCGGTGGCCTGCTTCGCGTCCGTGCTCGGCCTCTTCTTCGCCTTCGGCTACCTGGGCACCGGCATCCCCGTGAGCGCCACGGAGTTCGGTGACTACTCCTCGGACCTGACCACGCTGTTCAACAGCATTGGCCACGGCGAGATTCGCTGGTCCCGCTTCCTGCCCCCGCTGCCCAGGAACGGAACCCAGAACGAGGGCTTCGGCTACCTGGGCATGGGGGGCCTCGTCGCGCTCGTCATCGTGCTCGGGCTCATGGCCCGCGAGCCCCGGCGCATCCTGTCGCTGTGGCGGCGCTGGGTGCCCCTCACCGTCGTCGCCCTGGGACTGGCCTTCTTCGCCCTCTCGTGGCGCATCACCTTCCAGGGCGTGCAGGTGGCCGACGTGTCCGCGCTCTATCGCCCCGTGCTCAAGTGGGTGGAGGCGTTCCGCTCCTCGGGCCGCTTCATCTGGCCGCTGCACTACCTGCTGCTCGTGGGGGCCGCGCTCGCGCTGCCTCGGCTGGTGCGCCCGTCGCTCGCGCCCACGCTGGCGGGGCTGCTGCTGCTCATCCAGGGCCTGGACCTCAACCTGGGCGAAGGGCGCAGGGCCCAAGGAGGAGGCCGTTGGAACACGCTCCCGTCCCCCGCGCTCACCGAGGCGGCGAAGGGCCGCAAGCACCTGGCGCTGTATCCGCCGCAGATGCATGACGGCTCCGGCCGGGGCTGCCGCGCGGGCCCCATGGACTTCCACCGCTGGGCCTACCGCGCGTACCGGCTGGGCCTCACCTTCAACAGCGGCTATGTCGCGCGCATCGACGACGCCAAGGCGCAGACGTACTGCCTGGGCATGGACGCCGAAATCGCCGCGGGCAAGCTGGACCCCGAGACGGTCTACCTGGTCATCCCCGTGAGGGTGCGCTGGCTCCAGAAGATTCCGGGCGCGCACTGCACGCCGGAGGACGGGCTGTGGCTGTGCGTCTACAACGAGCCGCCCGCGTCCTCCGTGTCCGGTCGCTGAAACCCCCGGCTCAGGCGGCCGGGGGGGCCTGACGCGCCGGCGGCTCAGCGGGCATGAGCGCGTTCAGGTTGGCGTGGATGGTGTTGCAGATGGAGTCCAGCGGCAGGTCGTTGTCGTCGTGGCCGAAGGGGTCTTCGATTTCGACGCCGATCTCCTCGATGCCGAAGAAGATGTACGCGACGACGAACGTGGCGAGCACGGTCAGCCCACCGAAGGACTCCACCAGCGCGAAGGGCAGCGTGTAGCAGAAGACGAGCAGCGCCCGGCGCAGGTGCATCACATACGCGAAGGGGATGGGCGTCTTGCGGATGCGCTCACAGCCGCCGATGTAGTCGACGAGCAGGTGGACGTCCTGGTCCAGCTGCATCTGCACGTACTCGGAATAAAGGCCCTTGCGCCGGCCGGCGTCGAGCAGCGCGCTCATCTTCCGCGCCACGGCGAACGGCACGTGCTGCGCGCGCATCACCTCCGCCACCTCGTCCGGAGGCAGCTCCTGGGCCAGGGGCCCCAGCTCCGCCTTGGTGCGCAGGAACGACGCGGACGCGAAGGGGAAGGCGGCCGTCCACCGCAGCAGCGCGGCGTAGAGGGCGGGCTCGGACTGGAGGAAGACGCCCGCGGCGCGCGCCAGGTTGCGCGTCTCGTTGACGATGCCGCCCCACAGCTTCCGCCCCTCCCAGAAGCGGTCATAGGAGGAGTTCGTGCGGAAGACGAGCAGGAGGCTCAGGGAGATTCCCGCCAGCGTGTGGACCGTGGGGGGAATCGCCACCGAGCGGACATGGGAATGGAAGATGGTGACGCCCAGCGCCCACAGGACGCAGACCATGACTCGGGCCACGATTTCGCGGACCATCGAGCCCTTGAGATAGTGGAAGTAACTCCACCAACGATGCGGATCGTACTCAACCATGGGATTCGAGGGCGTAGGCTGCCACGGCGCTTGAAACCGTGCCGCAACCTTTTCGTCCAGGGGCTGCTGGTGTGTCCAGCCCTCTCTTCCATGAGCAAGGGCTGGCCTCGGGCCTCGTGACTACGGCTGGAGCACTCGGTTTCCGCCGAGCGCGTCAATCACCGCGATGACGTCGTTGGGAGCGCGCTCGTAGAGACCCGGCGTGTAGTTGCGGGACGTCGCGGTCCACACGGGGCTCGGGGCCGACCACGTCTCGAAGTTGACCGTGGTGCTGACGTAGCCGACGTGGCAGTTGCGCTGGTCCACGGGGGCGCTCGACAGGTCGGGCGCTCCCACCTTGTCCTCGTCTGTGCAGAAGGCGACGCCGACGGGGCCATTGCCCACGCGGATGGCATACGGGACGTAGGCGTTGTAGCGACGCCCGGAGCCCGGGTCGACACGGGAGCGATAGACGGTGCGCCGCAGGGACTCGTCCCATGTCCTGCCGCCGTCCCACGACTGCACGGCGTTGATGACATTGGCGCGCGCGCCGCCAGTGGCGAAGGCCTCCACGCCCTCCACGACGACCATCAACCGGTCTCCTCCGAGTTGCACGACGGTGGGCATGCCCTCGCGGTTCAGCGCTCCAGCGCGCTTGTCCCACGCCACGGCGACGACGCCATACGCGGTCCACGGCCCCGAGATTCCCGCGCGTCCCTGCATGGCAATCCACTGGTGGCCCGGATAGCCGCGCTGCGCGGCGAGCGGCTCGGAGTCGTAATAGACTTGCAGGTCTCCATTCGCGCGCTGGAAGAGGAAGGGCGCTCCGACGAAGCGGGTGACGGGGCCGATGACGGTGCTGTCGTAGACCCAGTGGTCTCCGTCGTTGTCGCTCCGGGTGATGGTGATGCGGTACTGGCCGCCGGCGTACTCGCGGAACGCACAGAAGATGGTGCGTGTCCCCGGAATGGCTCGCATCGTCACGTCGCCGAACTGCACCGCGGGGTTGTTCGCGACGGAGCCGTGGAGCGACCAACTCGCACCACCGTTGCCGCTCGTCCAGACGTCGACGCGCGTCCCCGCGCTCGCGCCGCCAATCAGCAGTCCATCCGAGCGGCGGGTGATGTTCCGGATGGGCGCGCCGCCGCTCGCCATCAGCGTCCGCCAACCGCCCGCGGGCAGTGCGTCCTCTCTTCGCTCCAGCGGCTCGGTTTCATCGCGAGGCGCTTCGGGTCCACACGCGGCGAGCGCCGCCACCAGGACGAGCACAGCCAGGGGACGCGAATCAGAACAGCGGCCAGTCCGAAGCACGGGAGCAGGTGTCATGCGCTCCAGCGTGCCCGTTCGTTTTTTATCTGCTCAAGCCCATAAAGCTGATTTTCTTGAAATGCTAAGTTGTCGTCTCCGCGAGGAGTCGGGAGAGGAGCGCGAAGCCAGGGGCCTCCAGGGGGACGCGACCTCGAAGCGCGGCGAGCAGGGACCAGCCGTGGTTCGAGAGCAGGACGACTCCCGCGTCCACGGAGGGCGCCAGGCCGATGAAGCCGACATACCCGCCCATCACCGACGAGCACCACGCCACGGTGTGGCCACGAAGCTGGGAGATGGACCAGCCGAGCCCCATGCGCACGGCGCCGCCTTCGGTGCGCGGAAGCAGAGACATCTTCAGGGGGCGTGAGAGGGACTCGTCGGCGCGGCCGAGGCTCGCGTCGAGGAAGCCCAGCAGGTCCGGCACGGTGGAGTGGAGCGCACCCGCACCCGGCAGTGCTGGGAAGGTCCAGGCGGGCACGGGCCGGCCGCGCGCGGTGTGGCCGGGGAGCAGGCGAGGCGCCAGTTCGTCCGTCACCCGTGCCGAGGTGTCGCTGAGCTTCAGGGGAGTGAAGAGCAGGTCGCGCAGCGCGTGCCCGTAGTTGAGTCCCGCGCGTCGGGAGAGCGCGTGGCCCAGGACGCCCATGCCGAGCAGGGACTCGGAGACGGGGCGTGGAGGGGGGAGTTGGGGGTGGTAGGTCCGGAGGAAGTCTCCGAAGAGGTTGGCGGAATAGTGGCCGAACGGGTCTTCGGGATTGCGAGGTGCCGCGTCGAGATTGGGCGGCAGGTGGGGCATGCCAGAGGTGTGCGTGGCGAGCTGCTCCAGGGTGATTCGGCCCGCGTCCGCATCGGGGAGGAGCGAGCGGGGAATCACCTCGGCGAGCGGCATGTCGAGTCGTGCCTTGCCCTGCTCCACCAGGAGGCCGAGCAGGGCGCCGGTGAAGACCTGGGTGAGTCCGCCCAGGGAGAACAAGGCGTTGTCGGGAGGCGGTGTGCCCTTCCCTCGGAAGGCCTGGACGTGGTGCTCGCCGCGTGAGGTCAGGCCCGCGCACAGCGAAGCCGAGCGATAGCTCCGCACGTAGCGACGGGTCTCATCCTGAAGCAGCGTGGCGAGGGACGGAGGGGAGCTCACGGAGATTGTCTACACCATGGCGGACGCGGGCTGTGCGGAGACGTGTTGCCAGTTCGTGGTTGCCTGGACGCGCTGCCCTCTCCATGGTCAGCACCCAAGGAGGAAGCAAATGCCGACCGGACTTGCAGCGGATGGGACGTATGGGGCCGGAGCCCGACACACCTTCGACATGACGGCCGAAGAGGCGTGGCGGAACTGGGCGGAGGCGAAAGGCCTGGGGCGATGGCTCTCACCCGCACGGGCCTCGTTCAAGGAGGGAGACCTGACCACCCTCAAGGACGGGACGGACGTCGTCGTGATTCGGGCGAGGCCTCCAACCCTGCTCCGCATCCGACTGAATCGCATCGACTGGCCACGACCGCGGACCGCGCAACTCCGTGTCCTCCCGGCGGCGCGCGGCCACACCGTCGCCCTGCATGCGGAAGGACTCCCCGACGCGAAGACCCGTGCTGACTACATCCAGCGATGGACGAAGGCCCTGACCGGCGAAGCCTCGGCGACCACGACGAAGGTCGCGGCGAATTCCGCCTCCGCGAAGAAGACCTCCACGCGGAAGACGGCGGTGACGAAGAGCGCGGCGAAGAAGACCTCCACGAGGAAGACGGTGGCGAAGAAGAGCGCGGCGAAGAAGCCTTCCGCGCGAAAGCCAGCGGCGAAGAAGCCTTCCACGCGAAAGCCCGCGGCGAAGAAGTCCTCAACGCGGAAGACGCCAGCCAGGCGCTGACGCCTGACGTCCAGCCCGGCGATGACGACTGAGGTCCAGCACGACACCCTCCAGGAATCGCCTTGAGCTGATAGCGACAGCCCAGAGCGCCCTACGCCTCGACGAAGCGCTCTGCCTCTCGTTGATAAAGGGCGCCGCACCGGTCCTTCTTCACCGCCGGGCCGCGAGCTCCGTGACCTCACGCCGAGGCCTGAACGGCGCGAACAGCTCCACCGCCCAGTCCACGAACGCGCGGAGCTTGGCGCTCACGTGCCGGTTCTGCGGATAGACGATGAAGAGGGGGAACGGCGGCCCCTGCCACTCACCCAGGATTTGAACCAGCGCCCCGCTGTCCAGATGAGGCCGGGCCACGAAGGCGGGAAGCTGCGTCACGCCCAGCCCCGCCAGCACCGCCGACAAGTGCGCGGTGCTCTCGTTGACGGCCACGCTGGAGCGGCCCATCACATCGATGCGCTCTCCTTCCCGTGGGATGAAGGACAACGGCACGAGCCGACCCGTCCTCGTGGAGAAGTAGCTCACGATGTCGTGGCCCTCCTGGAGGTCCGAGGGATGCACGGGCTTGCCCTTGCGCTTCAGGTACTCGGGCGTGGCGCACGACAGGAACTCCAACTCACCGATGCGCCGCGCCACCAGCGACTGGTCCGGCAGCACGCCTCCGCGAATCACGCAGTCCACGCCGTCGCCCACCAGGTCCACCGAGCGGTCACTCACCCCCAGCTCCAACTGGATGTCCGGGTACTTCGCCCGGAACGCCGGCAGCGCGGGGATGAGCAGGAAGTTGGACACCGAGGACCCCGCGTCCACCCGCAGCCGTCCCCGAGGACGCGTCCGAGCGTTCGACACGTCCGCTTCGATGTCCTCCAGGTCCGCCAGGAGCCTCGCCGTGCGCTCGTAGTACGCCGCGCCCTCGGGCGTCACCGTCACGCGTCGGGTGGTGCGCTGGAGCAGCTTGACTTGAAGGTGCTCCTCCAACCCCTGGACCAGCTTCGTCACCGAGGGCTTGGGCATCTTCAGCGTGTCCGCGGCCCGGGTGAAGGTGCCGGCTTCGACCACGCGGGCGAACACCCGCATCGCGGTGAGCTGATCCATGGAGTCGTCCTCGAAGCGGCCCGAAGGGAAGTCCCGGGCTCCGGCGATTATTACTCGAATGGAAACAGTCCTGTCCCGAGGCCGGCGTTTCTCCCGCGAGGCGAGGTCCCTACCCTTGCCTCATCGAAACCCCACACCGGAGACACGCCATGACGAAGACACGCAAGAACCTCGAAGGCAGGGTGGCCCTCATCACCGGTGGCTCGCGCGGCCTGGGCGCGGCCATCGCCCGGGCCCTGGCGGATGAAGGCGCGGACGTCGCCATCAGCTACGCCTCCTCCGAGACGAAGGCCCAGGCGCTCGTCGAGGAACTGAAGACACGCGGAGTCCGCGCCGCCGCGCTCAAAGCCGACCAGGCCTCACCCCAGCAGGTGGAGGCCCTGGTCAACGAGGTCGCGCGGCGCTTCGGCCGCCTCGACGTGCTCGTCAACAACGCGGGCATCTTCCACACCGCCGTCGTCGGAGACCCCGCCAGCGACCTCGAGGCGCTCGAGCACCAGTTCTCCGTCAACGTCCACGGGGTCGTCGCCGCCGTCCGCTCCGCCGTGCCCCTGCTGCGCGAAGGCGGGCGCATCATCTCCATCGGCTCTGGCATCGCCAGCCACACGCCCTTCGCGGGGCTCGGAGACTACGCCGCCACCAAGGCCGCCATCGCCGCATACACCCGAGGCTGGGCTCGCGACCTGGGCCCCCGAGGCATCACCGTCAATCTCATCCAGCCCGGCCCCATCGACACCGACATGAATCCCGCCACCGGCGCCAGCGCCCCGGTGCAGCGCGCCGGCACCGCGCTCGGACGCTACGGCCAGCCCGAGGAGATCGCCGCCGCCGTCGCATTCCTCGCCAGCCCGCAGGCCTCTTTCGTCACCGGCGCCACCCTCGACGTGGACGGCGGCTTCAACGCCTGAGCTCCAGGCTTATGCCCCGTGGGTACATTTGCAACAAAGTGGCAAATCAATCTCTTGCAAAAACAAGGGATTGGAGATTCTCCTTAACACCGCGCTCAACAAACCCAATCATGTGAGTCCTTTCCCGAAAGGCCTCCCATGACCTGGAAACCCCGACGTCTCCTCGCCGCGGTCCTGTCCCTGCTCGCCCTGCCCGCATGGGCGCAGTCGGCGAATGTCGCGCAAGGAAAGGCCTCTTCGGCGTCCTCGGTGCATGCCAATGGAGCCCCCTTGCTGTATGGGCATGCCAAGGCGTTCAACGGCATCCTCAACACCGAGGACCGGTGGGCCTCCGCCACGCCGCCCGCGGCGTCGACCCCGGAGTGGCTGGAGGTGGACCTCCAGGCGGTGCATCGCATCGACGGGCTCAGGCTGCACTCCGGCCGAGACACCACGGTGGGACTGCAGATGCTCGACTTCGACGTCCAGCATCGGTTCGCCGCCACGGACAGCTTTCAGCCCATTGCCGGCGCCTCCGTCACCAACAACACGCTGCCCACCTGGACGTTCCAACTCGCCCAGCCCGTGGAGACGCGCTACGTGCGCCTCCTGTGCAAGCGCGCGTCAGGCGACGGCCTGTGCCGGGTGCGGGAGCTGGAGGTGCTGGGTGTCCGCCTCGCCAACCAGCCGCCCACCGCCTTCGCGGGCCACGACACGGCCGTCGTCCTGCCAGTCAGCACGGTGCAACTCCCGGGAACGGCCACTGATGGCGATGGCACCATCGCCAGTTACCTCTGGCAGCAGGTCTTCGGCCCCACGCCGGCCACGCTGACGGGAGCAACGACGTCGACTGTGAGCGCCAGCGGGCTGACGAGCGGGACGTACCTCTTCCGCTTCACCGCCACCGACAACGGCGGCTCCACCTCATCCGACACCGTGAGCGTCACGGTGCATCCGAGCACCGCGCCGGTGGACCCGCGCGCGGGCAAGCTTCACGTCTGGTCTCGCGGCGGCAGCTACGACACCGCCGTCTTCCTCCCCATCGAGTACGGCGCGCTTCCAGCGAAGAAGTATCCCCTGGTCCTCTCGCTGCACGGCCGGGGCGGCACCACGCTCACCGCGAACCACACCCAGGTGCTCGGCAATCCGGAGGGCTTCATCCGGCAGCTCATCCCCGGCAAGCCCATCGTCAATACCTACCCCGCCGTCGTCATCGCGCCCAATGGGCCCAACATCGGGGGGGCCCATGAGACGTGGTGGGACTCGGCCCGCACCCACACCCTGGTGCTGCAGGCCATCAGTCTCTACAACATCGACCCGGACCGCGTGACGATGACGGGCCTCTCCTCCGGCGGCGGGGGCGTGAATGACCAGATGCTCGATCACCGGAGCACCTACGCCGGCGGCATGCCGTTGGCATTCACCACACCCCTGGCCAACCCGGTCTGCATCCTCGAGGACTTCCCCCTCTGGGCGGCGGGCAACGTGGGCGATGGGACGTTCAACGCCTGGAAGTGGACCAACCCCACCGACGGACTGCTGACCCAGGTCCGGCAGTGCCCCGGCTACACCGGCGAATTCCAGGTCACCGTGATGCCGGGGACCACGCACAGCGGCTGGGATGAATTCTGGAGCCGCCCCGACGCGCAGAACTGGCTCGTGAGCCAGGTGCGCCAGACGCCCTGAGCTTCACGACGGGGCGGAAGCGGGTGGAGGTGCCTTCCGGCATCACGCCTGCTTCTGCCCTCGCATCACATCTGTTCCCCCACCCCCGAAAGGCGTCCGCATGCCCTGGCACCCCCGGAGTCTCGCCACAGCGCTGTGTGTCCTCTTGCTTCCCCTGGCCCCCGACGCCCTCGCGCAGTCCACCAACGTGGCGCTCGGCAAGCCGTCCTCCGCGTCGTCCGTACATCCCATCGGTTATCCCGACACCTTCGGGCACGCCAAGGCGTTCAACGGCGTCTTCAACAGCCCGGATGACCGCTGGTGCTCGGGCGTCAATCCGCTGCCCTCGAATCCGGAGTGGCTGGAGGTGGACCTCCAGGCGCTGCACCGCGTGGACAGCCTCACCCTCTACTTCGGCAAGGACGACACGTTTGGCCGGATGGTGGACTTCGACATCCTCTACCGGGCGAGCAACACCGCCGACTACCAGCTGGTGCCAGGCGGCGCCATCACCGGCAACACCCTGCCTGGCCGGACCTTCACCTTCACGCAGCCCCTGGACGCGCGCTATCTGCGAGTGCAGTGCAAGCTGGGAGCTGACGACAACTACTGCCGCGTGCGCGAGTTCCTGGTCTTCGGCGCCCTGCAGGGCAACCAGCCTCCGTCCGCCTTCGCGGGCAATGACGTCTCCATCACCCTGCCCGTCAGCACCGCGCAGCTCCAGGGCTCGGCCAGCGACTCGGACGGCACCGTCACCGGTTACGCCTGGACGCAGGTCTCCGGCCCGACGACGGCCACGCTGTCATCACCCACCGCGCAGTCCCCGAGCGCCAGTGGCCTCTCGCAAGGCGTCTATGTGTTCAGGCTCACCGCCACGGACAACGGCGGAGCCACGGGCTCGGACACGGTGAGCGTCACGGTGCAGCCGGCGACCCCCTCCGCGGACCCTCGCGCGGGCAAGCTCCACGTCTGGTCTCGGGGCAACAGCTACGACTCGGCCGTCTTCCTGCCCAAGGACTACGGCACCGTGCCCGGCAAGAAGTACCCGCTCGTGCTCTCCCTGCACGGCCGGGGCGGCACCACGTTGGACGAGAACCACACGCAGGTGGGGAGCAACCCGGAGGGCTTCATCCGACAGCTCATCCCAGGCAAGGCGTTGGTCGACACCTTCCCAGGCATCGTCGTCGCGCCCAACGGACCGAAGATCAAAGAGGCCATCGACACCTGGTGGCACGCCCCCGGCGTCCACGCACTGGTGCTGGAGGCCATCACCCTCTACGGCGCCGACCCGGAGCGCGTGACGATGACGGGCCTGTCGTCCGGCGCCGCGGGCGTGAATGACCAGATCGCCTCGTACCGGAGCACGTATGCCGGCGCCATGCCTCAGGCGTACTTCCCGCCGTTCACGTCGCCCATCTGCTTGATGGAGGCCTTCCCCATCTGGGCCGCGGGCAACGAGGACGACGGCACGTTCGGCGCGTGGAACTGGACCAACCCCTGGGATGGCGTCCAGCCGCGCGTCCGCGCCTGCCCGGGCTACACGGGAGAGTTCCAGGTCACCGTGAATCCGACGGGTGGACACAGTGGCTGGGACATATTCTGGAGCCGCTCCGACGCGCAGAACTGGCTCGTGAGCCAGGTGCGCAAGGCCCCCTGACCTCGTCGGCTGCCGCCCCGAGTGTCCCCGGACGAAGCACGCTCCGGGGACACCTGGGTTCAACGCGCTACTGACGAAGGACGCGCTTGAGCTTGAAGGGCGAGGGGCTCTCGCTCATCGTGTAATAGCTCGCGCCGCTCGGGTCGTACTCGATGGCCTCGCCCTGCCCCTCCACGGTGTCCGTGAGGGTGACGGGCGCCGCCGCGAAGGCCGTCTCGAAGGCCGCTCCCGGCGCCGCGCGGAACTCATACACGGTCTTGTACGTGCGCAGGATGAAGCGGTTGGAGCACGGGTGGATGGCCGCGGACGTGGTGTAGGACCAGTTCGGCTGGTCCGGAACCACGGGCAGCTGGAGGTTGGACACGAAGATGAGCGTGGACTGCACGCCCGGCGCCGGCAACGGATTGGGCATCTTGTACACCTTGCTCAACCCCGAGCCGGACTTGGTGATGATGTAGATGTCCGCGGTGACGGGGTGGACCATGATGGCCTCGGCGTCCTTGCCGCCATCCGGGTACACGAAGGGGAACTGCTGCGCCGTCAAATCCCCGCTCGTCTGGCCCGCGCCGATGTTCGGCTCGGGGATGCGGTAGACGTAGAACGTGTTCGGAGGGATGGGCAGGCTCGCGCTCGAGCGGCCAATGTCTCCCATGTAGATGCAGAAGCCCGTGGGGCACGGCCCGGTGGCCACGTCTTCCCAGTCCTGCGGCGTCACGCCCGCCACCTTGAAGGAGCCCAGCGTGGCCGCGGTGGTGGTGCTGATGGCGACGATGTCGTTGACGTCCTCGTTGTGGACGTAGATGGCGCCCGGGGTGACACGGCTGGCGGCCAGGCCCGACGGCTCGACGATGAGCGGCGCGGACACGTTGCCCATCAGCGTCCACGTCGTGGCGAAGGTGTCACCCACGGTGCAAGTGGGCGCGTCCGCGGCCCGGAGAGCGACGACCTGCGCGATGTTGGTGTTGGGCAGCGTCGACACGCCGTTGAACGCGGGCTGCAGACCCGCCGCCCCCAGCTCCTTCCACGCCATGTCGAAGAGGATGCCCCGGTCCGAGGACTGCAGGCACGCCTCGAAGGCCTCGGTGAACCCCGTGGGAGGCGTCAGCGGGTCAACGGGGCACGTGGCGCCCGCCCACAGCTGCGAGCCGAACCACACCGCCAGCCCGTTCGCCGAGGTCGTGGTGATGGCCGGGCTGTCCATGGTCGCCAGGTTGCCGTTCTTCTGGCCGCTCTGCGCGTCGATGGGGTTGGTGGGGTTCGCGCCGGAGAACGCGGAGATGCTGCCGGCCACGTAGTAGGCGGCGTCGAAGGTGAACGCGTAGCTCGCCGGCTCCGAAGCCCCGGCGACCTTGTAGAAGACCCACGCCTTTATCTGCGACGCGCTCTGGTCCGAGCGAAGGAATGTCCAGCCCGCGGGCGCCGTCGCCACCGCCGCCACGTTGTTGCGGTTGCTGAGGCGCACCAGCAGCACGTCACCCGCGACGGTTCCCGCCGGCTTGGTGAGCGTCAGCGAGGTGACAGTCTTGCCCCAGGCCGTCGTGCTCGCCCGGTGGCTCACCAAGGACACCGCCTGCCGCGCGGCCCCCACCGACGCCGGAGCCTCCTCCGAGCTGCTCGGCGCGGACTCGGACTCCAGCGGCCCGCAGGCGCCCAACGCCAGCAATGAGACTGATACAACCCACCGTGAAACTCCCTGACTGAAGACCTTCAATGTCATTCCAATCTCCCGAAGAGCAGCTCGGCGATGCCGCCTCGCTATCGAGCCCCGCTATCTCAGGAAATGGGAAAAGATGGGAGAGACACGTTGAGAAAAACAGAAGTCTCAACAGCACATGTCAGCCATTGCTGAAAACTTCCACGGCAACCATCCGAGCGGAGGTATCTGATTCCGCCCGGATGGTTCGTTTCACCCTACGGCGCGACGTCCAGGAGGCCCACGCCGCGCTGGGCCCACTCAGTGCCGGGCGCGGTGCGCAGGTCATCCACGGGCACGGGCAGGTGCTCCCACTGCGCGGAGTTGGCCGGCGGGGGCTTGTTGGTGTTCTGGACACGCGCCCGGTACAGCTGCCCGTCATGCATCACCAGCGCGCCCGCCGCGTACGTCATCTCGGGTGAGCCGGGCGCCAGGGTGGCCTTGTCCGTCCAGCGCTCCAACTGGCGCGTCGTCGTGCCGGCCGGCAGGCCCGTGTCGACGAACGTCAGCGCGGTGACGGCCCCATTCACGTTGCCGGTGGCCGTCACCGAGCCCACCGTCCCGCTGCCACCCGTCAGGCCGGAGATGAACCGGCGGCTGCCCTCCCAGCGGTTCTCCTTCAGGGTGATGGGGGCGGTAATCGTCCCCGCCTTGCTGAGCACGACGCCCGGGTCCGTGGCGGTCGGGTAGACGCCCTGGTAGCCGAAGTCGAGTCCCCGGAAGGCATTGCGCTCCCAGTTGAACCGGGCCCCCGCGCCGGCCGTGCCGCCGAACCAGATGCCCAGCGACAGCGTGTCCGCGAAGTAGTTGTCGGTGAACTCGACATTGAGCGGCACGTCTCCGGTCTCCGGCTGCGCGAAGAAGTTGAGCAGCGCGCCGGCGCCGCCCACGAAGACGTTGTGGTGGAAGCGGATGGTGCCGCCGCGCACCTGGGCCTGGGAGTTGTTGTCCTGGTAGTTCGCGAAGGCCGCGCGCCAGTCGATGGCGCCGTAGGCGAACACGTTGTGGTGGACCTCCGTGCCGTCGCCCAGGTTCTGAATCTGGAGGGACTCCGTCCCGGTGCGCACCAGCCGGTTGTTGTAGACCTTCAGGTTGGAGCCCAGCGGCGTGGGCGCGCCCTGCGTGGAGCCGAAGTAGATGGCCTCGCTGGCGGTGTCGTGGATGTAGAGGTCGTGCAGTTTGATGTCGTTGAGCGGCGACACCGTGCCGTCGCTGTTCTTCTCGCGGAGGATGCGCAGGCCCGCGAAGCCCGCGCGGGTGATTTCCAGATATTCCAGCTCGAAGCTGTGCGCCCCACCGATGCCCAGCCCCATGTGGCCGTCGCCCAGGAAGAGGTCGTCGCTGAGGATGCCGTAGCGCTCCCGCGACGTCGCATATGCGCCGCAGCGGTGCCCCGGAAAGTCCGCGTGGCCCGTGCCCGAGTCCGCGTCATAGCGGCCGGTGAGCACCCAGTTCGAGCCGCCACTCATGGCCCAGATGTAGCCCTGCGAGGACCCCGGATTGGGGCGGATGACCACCTGGCCCCCCGTGTTGGTGATGACCAGCAGGCGGCTCGCCTGACGGTGAGGCAGGTTGCCCAGGTTGATGAGCGTGTAGTTCCCCGCGGGGATGTAGAGCCGGTCCAGCGTGCTCCAGTTCGTGGACGGGAAGCGGGCCTGCACATCCGGGATGTACATCTCTCCGTTCGCGGAAGGCCCGGGCAGCGTGAGCGTGGTGCCGGGCGCACCGAAGCGGCCAAAGGGCTCGCACGCACCGGCGACGCCACCATCCCCCTGCGTGGAGCCACCATCCGTCGGTCCCGCGTCCGCCTGGAGGTCGGGCCCCTCATCCCCGGGTGAATCGCCCGAGCACGCCGAGGTGAGGCAGACCATCAGACACAGGACGCAGAGGCTCCGAATCATGGTGCGGCTCCCGAGGGGAAGGAGCCGCCAAGCCTAGCCCGATTCCGCGAGCGGTCCGCGCACCCCGCACGCGGACCTCCCGCCCACTCTTGTCACCCAGTGACATCTTCAACGAAATAGCGGGTTTAGGTTCAGGCCACCTTGCCCACCAGGATGGAGTAGGGGCTGTGGGTGGGGATGATGCGGTCCAGCTTGAAGCCCCCCTCGGCGAACAGGGCATCGTATTGGACCTGCGTGCGCTCGCGCCCTCCGGCCAGCGACAGCATGACCAGGTCCATCACCATGGCCGGGTGCAGCTCCGGGCCCTCGGGCAACATCATCTCCATCACCAGCACTTCCGCGTGGGGCGGAGCCACCTGGCGAATCTGGCGAAGGATGGAGATGGCCTGCGGGTCCGCCCAGTCGTGGATGATGTTGCTCAGGATGTAGGCGTCGGCGCGGGGCAGCGGCCCCACGAAGAAGTCTCCCGCCTGCGTCTTCATGCGGGGGTGCGGCTGGGAGTTCTGCACCACGTCCGGCAGGTCGAACAGCGTGCCCTGGGAGCGAGGCGTGGCGTCGAGCACCGCCGCCAGGATGTGGCCCCGGCCGCCAGCGATGTCCGCGATGTGCTCATAGCGGTGGAACTCCATCGCCTGGAGCACCGCCGCGATGGCCATGTGCGACTTGCCCGTCATCGCCGCGTCGAAGACACGGGCGTCCTCCGGGTGGGCTCGCAGGTAGGGCCAGAGCCCGCCCGGCGTCACGGCCTCACAGGCCGTCTGGCCCGTCCGCGAGGACACGCCCAACGCTCCGGCCGAGCGCCAGTTGATGTCGTCTCCGAACATCAGCACCAGGGACTTCAGCGAGTGGGCGTGACTGGCCTTCAGGTGCTCGGAGTACTCGGTGTGGACCCAGCCGCCCCCGCGCCGCTCGAACACCCCGTGCGCCGCCAACAGCCGCATCATCCGGTGGAGCGAGTCGGCATGCGCCCCCGTCGCCCGCGCCAGCTCCTCGCTGGTCATCGGTGTATTGCCCAGAACATCCGCGACTCCCAGCTGCGCGACGAGATGCAGACACCGTGGGGCGAAATATCCAGTGCTGAGATTGAAGATGAACGCCGGGGCTGGAAGCTGTTGCATGCGCGCTCCTGGTCAGCAGGGCTTGAATTGCCTGCAAAGTGAAATTCTAGCTGGACCCTGGAACGAAGCAGACACCCCCGCATACCGCCTTGCCTTCAATTGAACACAGCTGCTGTAGCCATACAGTCCAAAGCCTGACGTGACGCATCTGGCCGCGGCGCGACGAAGGACGGTGGAACTCTCGCCCTGGAGGGCATGACCCTGGAGGGCTGGGTGGGGAATGACAACACCGCCAGCCCTGGCGCGCGGGGCGACAGGGCTGGCGGCCTTGGACGGGAGGGATTAGCGCGTGGCGCGCGTGCGTCCCTGGGTGGCCTTGGGGCTGGCCGGGCCGGAGGCGACGGCCGCCGCCACGCCGAAGACGACGTCGTCATTGTCGTCGTAGAGGCCGAAGGTGCAGCTCGACGCCGGGCTGGAGGCCTCCACGAACTGCGCCCGGAGGGCGTGCTGGCCCACGGTGCTGCCCACCGTGAAGGTGTGGCTGAACGTCCGCGCGCCGCTGCCCGTGCACGTCAGGCCGGCGACGAGCTGCGTCCACAGGGGGAAGCCCGACACGGGGGCGGTGTAGAGGTTCAGCCGGTCCGTGGCGTCGTAGCACCACACCGTCACGTCCACCTTGACCTGCTTGCCCGGGGTGATGGGTCCACCGTCCACGCTCTTGAGCACGACGCGGTCGATGCTCTCGTCGAAGTGGTAGAAGCCGAAGGGGCCGTCCGGGCAACCGTCGAGCGTGTTGGGCGTGTTGGGCTCGGCCGCCAGGAACTGGCTGCCCCGGCTGTTGACGAGCGTGCCGGTGTCACACCCGCAGCCCGTCCCGCATGCGGGCGTGCCGAGCGAGGCGTCATACGTGGCCAGCGCCGGAGACGTGCAGGTGCCACCACCCGCCTGGGTGGTGAAGCTGAAACCGGTGCTGTAGTTGCCAGCGCCGCAGGCATCCACCGCGCGGGCCCGCCAGAAGTACTGCGTGTTGGCGGTGAGCGCGGGCGTGACGCTCCAGGTGCTGCTGGTGAGCGCCGTGGCCGAACGCACCACGTTGGAGAAGCCCGCGTCAGACGCCACCTGCACCTCGTACGCGGTGGCGCCCGTGACATCGCTCCAGTCGAGCGCCGGGGCCAGCGCGACGTTGGCCGCCCCGTTGGCCGGGGTGGATAGCGTGGGCGCCGCGGCCGGCTGACACGTGGTGTCCGCGGTGGTGAAGCGGAAGGCCGTGCTGTACGCGCTGGTGCCGCAGCCGCTCACCGCGCGAACGCGCCAGAAGTACTGCGTGTCGGCCGTTAGCGAGGGGGTCACCGTCCACGTGCTGCTGGTGAGCAAGGTGGCGGAGCGCACCACGGTGCCGAACCCAGCGTCCGTGGCCACCTGCACCTCGTACGTGGTGGCGCCCGACACGTCCGCCCAGTCGAGCACGGGGGCCAGCGCGACGTTCGCCGCGCCATCCGCCGGCGTGGAGAGCGTGGCGGTGCCCGGCGGCGTGCAGGGGCCTCCGGCCGTCGCGCAGACACACGCGGCGGCGGGGCCGTAGCAGGCGGTGGAGCTGGCGGGGACGACGGAGTAGCAGTACTGCCGCCCGTTGGCGACCTCGGCGTCCGTGTACGTGGTGCCGGAGACGGTGGCGACGCGCACCTTGCCGAAGTCACAGCCGGCGTAGCCGTCCGTCTTCATCACCCAGTACTCGCTCGCGCTGGGCACCGAGTTCCAGCTCAGCGCCACCTGGCCGTCGCTGGGGCTCGCCGTCGCGGTGGGCGCCGTCTTCGGGCCCGTCGCGCAGCCGCCGTTGGTGGGGGCGGGCGTGGAGCAGGCGATGCCGTGACGGTTGAAGGCCGCGTGGATGGCCGTCATGTGCGGCGTGCCGTCGTTCAGGTTGCCGTTGTCGTCATCCGCCGCCAGCCACTGCATGTAGCCATGGCTCGCGCCGCAGCCGTCGGACGTGCCCGCCGAGCAGTTGCAGGCGTGCCACGAGCCCACGTTGCCGCTGCCCTGGTAGAAAATCTTGTTGCCGATGATGAAGGCGGTGTTGGAGTCGTAGTTGAACGGCGCGGCCTGCAAATCGCGAGCGACCAGGTCCCACGCGGCCTGACGCACCGGCGCGGCGGCGCAGTGCACCTGCCGACCGCAGGGGCCCGTGCCGGAGGAGCAGCGCGAGCACACGAAGTTCTGCGGCGTGGCCGGCGTCTGGTTGACGTGCGCCAGGTAGTCCGCGTCGCGCACGCCCGAGCAGCGCGCGTTGCACCACGTCCCGCCCGCCTGCGCCTCGTTCTGGTTGTAGCCCGTGCCGTCCGGCGTCTTGCCGCAGCCCAGGTCCGTGGTGGCGAAGAAGCCGTAGCCCACGCACGAGGCCTGCAACCGGTAGATGGACGCGATGTCCGCGTACGCCTCGCTGGAGTTGGAGAGCGCGCCGCCGGAGTCGAAGTCGTCCATGCCGTGGCCCCACTCGTGGTCGAACACGGCGGCGATTTCGCCCGTGTTCCGGCAGCCTCCGCCGCTGCGGTAGAAGTTGACGGTGGAGCCGTTCCAGAAGGCGTTGCACGTGCTGTTGATGTTGACGTTCGCGGTGAGCTGCCCCTGCAGCCACGTGTTGCCCGGCAGCCAGCCGCGCCCCAGCTCCGCGATGCGGTTCAGCTCGTAGAAGGCCGAGCGCGAAGCCGGCGTGTTGCCCGCGCCGCCGCCACCCGTGGCGCAGTCATGCTGGCCGTTGGTGCCACCCAGTTGGATGTTGCCGGTGGCCGAGGTGGTGCTCGGCGAGCCGCAGGTGTCGCTGACGCGCACGTACTTGCCGGCCAGCGTCGTGGTGACGCTGCCGGAGCTGTAGTTGAGGACGCCGGCGCTGTCGGTGAAGTTGTTGGGCGCGGCCAGGCCCGTGTTCGCCCAGGGCATGGGCGAGTCGACCTGCATCGTCCCGCACGTCGTGTTGGACGGGCAGATTTCCGTGTTGCTCAGCGGGTAGATGCCGCCCTTGATGGTCGCATCCAGGTAGTGGTTGTCATCCTCCAGGGCGAGCACCTCGCCGGAGTGCGCGTCCACCGTCACCTTCCAGCGCTCCGTCTCCCCGGGGTTCTGGAAGCCATACGTCCAGACGAGCTGGTGGCGGTAGCCCTCGCCAAAGCCCGCGTCCGCGCGAGCCAGCGGGGCCATCTCCAGCGTGGGCGCCTGCCACAGCGTGCCCGGCGTCTCCAGGAGGCCGAAGCGCTCACCGCCCGCCGTCAGCGCCTGCTCGGGGCTCAGCGTGGGCCGCGTGGACGCGGTGACGTTGCTCCACGCCTCGGTGCCCAACAGGACGAGGTTGCCGTGGTTGATGGTGGCCACCAGCTGGCCGTGCCGCACGGGGATGCCATCCACCTGCTGCGGCACCCGCACGTGCCAGAGCACGTCGGTGACTCGCGTGACTTTCGGCTCGTCCAACTGCAACAGGTCCACGCCCAGCGCGGCCTGGTTGTCGTTGAGGAACTTGAAGAGGATGTCCGCGACGACGGCGGCATCCACCTCCCCCGTGGAGCGGCCGAGCTGCTGCTGGAGCGTGGACAGGCTCACCGTGTTGCCCACGCCCTTGCCGGGGATGAGCGGAATGGCGCCCTGGATGGCGGTGGGCGAGCCCGTCAGCGGGTCCAGGTACACGTGGAAGTCCCGCCCGTTGCGCGCGAAGAAGTCCTCCCAGACGCTCGGCCCCGCGCCCTTCAACTTCGAGCGGGCGTCCTCCAGGGAGATGTTGGAGACCGGCAGGTAGAGCTCCGGCTTGAAAAACGCCTGGCTCGCCAATGAGCTGGGTTGTGAGGGCTGGAGTGCCCACGCCAACGCGCTGCTACACAGCACGAGACAGGCTAGCCACTTCGACACGAGACGCATGCGGTCCTCCCGCGAGTCACGAATGACAGACACTCCCCCCTGGGAGCACCCGCTCAGTCGAGCCCGTGCGTTGTGACGAGGAAATCGCTACTTTCGAGAAGTGTCGGACCAGCCAGAACATCAATTGCCACGCGGAGCTAGACAGCCCACGGCTGAACAGTCACCAGGACTTCCAGTCTGACGTATCTAGGTGGGCGCGAAATCATCCATTGCACTGGAGTTGACGCTCCGCGCCGCGTTTGACGCGCTCCGCTCAGGCCGGGAAGAGCAGACGTGAGGACTGTTTCACCCACGCGCGCCGCGTCTCCAGCGTGCGGAAGTCCAGGAGGATGAGCTGGTCGAACACGCGCGGCATCATCGACATCAGCGACACCGAGGACCAGATTTGCGTGAGCGCCAGCCGGCGCCGCTCCTCCGTCAGGTGCGCGGTGTCCGGCGCGAGCTTGCCCGACAGCGCCTCCAGGAACGCGTTGAGCTCCCGGATGGCCGCGCCGTCGTAGCGCTGATGCACGAGCGCGTCGTGGAGGTGCGCGTGGGCGATTCGCGGGTAGCGCCCCACGTTGCCGATGACGTCCTCCAGCAGCGTCTCGAAGGCCTCGCGGATGCCCAGCCCCTCGGCGCGCAGCCGGTCGAAGTCCACCAGCACGTGCCCGAAGGCCTGCTCCAGCGTCGCCTCCAGCGCCTGGGCAATCAGCTTCTCCTTGCTGCGGAAGTAGTAGCTGATGGCCGCGCTGTTCACCTGCGCCTCGCGCGCGATTTCCCGGATGCCCGTGGCGTCCAGACCGTCCCGCTCCAGGCAGACGATGGTCGCCCGGAGGATGCGCTCCCGGGCGTCCTGCTCCTTGGTTCCCATGTGCGCCAAACCCTTGAAACAACGGGACATTGAGCCCCGCGCTTGACGCCGGAGCTCGATTCAATCTATCGATTCAATCAACTGATTAATTCCGGAGATTGAATCCCATGAACAACCCAGGACGCGACAGTAGCGCAGGCGGACTCTCCCGACGAGGCGTGCTGGTGGGGACGGGGCTGTTCGTGGGCGGGGCCGCCGTCACCACGGGCTCTCGCCGGCTGATGGAGCCCGAGTCCACGGACGTCGTCGGCCTGAATCCCCGGAGCGACGCCTGGTACGACCTGCGCCTGTCGGGGGACGGGCTGATGGACAATCAGCTGCTCTGGTTCCTGGGGCATGCGACGCACGGACAGGCGGACGTGTCGGATGTGATGGAGACGGCCAAGCGGATGCGGCCCGGGGACGAGCGCAGTTGGTTCGAGGCGTGGCTCCAGACGGCGACGCGGGTGCATGGGCTCGCCACCACCGCGGAGGCCAAGGGTCACCGGCTGAGCGCGGGACAGGCGTATGCGCGGGCGGCGAACTACTACCGCGCGGCGACGATGCACTACACGGACACGGCGGACCCGAGGCTGCTTGAAGTCACGCGGACCTCGGCGGCCACGTTCGAGAAGTCCAACGCGTTGCTCGACTTCGACATCCAGCCGCTCGAGATTCCCTACGAGGGCACGAGCCTTCCGGCGTACTTCGTCCGCTCGCCTCACGCGAAGCCCAGCGCGCCTGTCCTGCTGCTGCACCAGGGGCTGCATGCGTGGCCGGAGGAGACGAAGTGGGTCTGGGAGGGGGCGCGAAAGCGGGGCTACCATGTGCTGATGTTCCATGGGCCGGGGCAAGGGCGCGCGCTGCGCGAGAAGGGCCTGAGCTTCCGGCCGGACTGGGAGAAGGCGGTGAGCCCCGTGGTGGACGCGGCCGAGCGCATCAGCGGCGTGGACCCGCGCCGCATCCTCCTGATGGGTTTGTCGTTTGGTGGAGCGCTGGCGCCCCGGGCGGCGGCGTTCGAGCCTCGGCTGGCCCTGTGTATCGCGAACCCCGGAGTGCTGAGCTGGTGGGAGTCGCATGCCGCGCACTTCAATCGCTTCCTGCCCGGGTCGCTGGCGTTGTTGAAGTCGCACCCGGAGGCGTTCGACGAGGCGATTCTCGGGCTCGCTTCACGCTGGCCCACGGCGAGCTACTGGCTGAAGGACGTCTTCTGGAAGCATGGGGCGAAGACGCCGTCGGAGCTGTTCCGCAAGTTGGAGGAGTTCACCAACGAGGCCATCGTCGAGCGCATCCGCTGCCCGGTGCTCATCATGGAGGGCGAGGCGGAGGACGTGTCGCCGGGGCAGTCGCGCAAGCTGTACGACGCGCTTCGCGGACCCAAGCACCTGATGAACTTCACCCAGGCCGACGCCGCGCCCCTGCACTGTCAGGCGGCCTCCACCGCGCTCGCGGAAGAGCGGATGTTCGACTGGCTCGACGAGAACGTGTGAGCGTCCCATGACACCGCTTTCACTCGTGACAGTGCTCGGCGTCCTGCTCGCCTCCACGCCCGAGGTCGTACCGGAGACTCCGCCCCAGGCGCCCCTGGACGGGCGTGGGAAGTTCAGCGTCGTCCCCTTCGTCCTGCCCGCGTATCAACCGGAGACGAGCTTCCTGCTCGGGGGCGCGGGCTCGCTCGTGTACCAACCTCCGGAGGGCAGTGGCCGCAGGGAGTCCCAGGTGCTCCTGGCCGCGGCGGCGAGCGTGCGGGGACAGTTCACCGTGCTGCTCCAGCCGGATGTGTACTTCCTGGAGGACCGGCTCAACCTGACGGCGACGCTCAGCGCCGCGCGCTTTCCGGACCGGTTCTACGGCATGGGGGCGAACACACAGGTCGCCGACGAGGAGGACTTCACGCCCGTCTTCTTCGAACTGGAGCTGAGTCCGAAGTGGCGCATCGCTCCCCGGCTGTATGTCGGGCCCACGCTGCGCGCGCAGCACGTGCGAATCACGAAGCGGGCCGAGGACGGCGTGGTCCGGAACATGCCGGGCGCCGAGGGCGGAGACACGCTCCAGTTGGGACTCACTGCGCTGTATGACTCGCGGGACAACACGCTGAATCCCACCACGGGATTCCTGGGACGGCTGAACCTGCGCCGGGCGAGCGGGGCATGGGGTTCTGATTACACGTTCGGACTCTTGCGCCTGGATGCCCGTCGCTACGTGTCACTGCCATGGGGACAGCGGCACGTGCTCGCGTTTCAAGGATTGGTGGAGCTGAGAGATGGCGAGCCGCCCTTCTATGACACGGGGAGGCTGGGCGGCATGGAGCTGAGCCGGGGTTATCTGGAGGGGCGGTTCCGCGAGCGCCAGCATCTGGGGGCACAGGTGGAGTACCGGGCGCCGCTGTTCTGGAGACTGGGAGGCGTGGCCTTCGCATCGGCGGCGACGGTGGCGCGGAGCCTGAAGGACCTGGACTCGGGGGACATCAAGCCCGCGGGCGGCGTGGGATTGCGCTTCGCTCCGCTCTCGGATGTCCCGGTGAACATCCGGCTCGATGTGGCGTATGGCTCGGAGCCGAGCTTCTATCTGAACATCGGCGAGGCGTTCTGAGCGTCGTTCGTCCTCTGCTCCCTTGCTTGCGCGGCGACGCGTCGGAACCTATGAGTGCGGGTATCACGCAGGTTCACCACGCCGTCCTCCCATGACGCTGAACGAAGCACAGCAGAGCATCTGTCATCGAGCAGGGGCCGAGTTCTCACCCCTCCCAGCCGGCACGCGAGTGGCCATCGCACGAAACCTGCGGTCCGGGGCCATGCCGATATACGGCGTGCGGTACAGCACCCAGCCGGGCGGTGTCGGCTGGTTCTTCTGGGCGGGAGAGGGGGAACTCAGCACCGATGTGGACTACTTCCAGGCACTGCACGTCGAGCACCTGGAGGAGTGGTGTCCTCTGGTGTTGCCCTACCTTGCCCTTCCACCTGGGTGGCGCTTCCTGACCGATGGCGAGGTGGATGACGTGTGGTTTGACCAGGCCGTCCTGGACCGACCCATTCCCTGACTACGCTGGGAGCGCCGCTGACGAGACGTCCGCGTGGCGCCGGGTGGAGGCCCAGCTCGACAGGCCTACTTCGTCCCGGATTTCCCGGCACGCGTCGACGACGTGGTCGAGGTCGTCCTGGCTCAGCTCGCTGTGAACGGAGAGGCGCACGAGCGAGTGCTTCACGGGCGTGGCCGGGTCGCAGAACACCGAGCCGAAGATGCCCCGCGCTTCCAGCGCGTCCTTGAGGCGCAGTGTTCGAGCCTCCAGACCGGATTGCAGGGCGAGAATCTGCGCAGTGCCGCCGTCCAGGTCGTAGCCCAGTTCTTCCAGACGCGCGCGCAGGGACGCGGCATTCGCGTGCAGCCGTTGACGACGTGCGTCCGCGTCGCGGATGAGCTCCAGTGCCGCCAGCAACGCCGCGATGTCGTGTGGCAGTACGGCGGAGCTGAAGACGGCGGGGCCCGAGGTCATCTCGAAGTAGCGCTCGAAGCCGCGCATGCAGGCGACGAAGCCAGCACGTCCGACGAAGGCCTTGGACAGGCTCGCGGTCCGGAAGTGGACGTGCTCCAGCAGCCCCTGCCCCACCACCATCCCCGCGCCACGGGGCCCGTGCGTGCCCAGGGAGTGGGATTCATCCACCAGCAACACGCAGCCGTGCCGCGAGGCGAGCTCCGCCACATCCGCGAGCGGGCAGACGGAACCGTTCGTGCTGTAGACCGAGTCCACAGTGATGACGCCGGGGCCCAAGCGCGTGATGCGCCGCCGCAGGTCATCGACGTCGTTGTGACGAAAGGGCACGGCGGTGGCACCCGCGCTCCGGATTCCTCTCCAGAGAGACACGTGTGCCATCCGGTCGATGTAGACAGGCACCTGCTCGTCCGCCAGACACTCCAGCAGGCCCACATTCGCACAGTAACCGGACTGGCACAGGATGCCTGACTCCGCGCGAAGCAACACGGCGAGCCGCTGCTCCAAGGTGTGCCGAGGGTGCTCCCCGCGCTGGAACACGCCCGACATCATCACGCCCAGCCCTTCCCGGGAGACGGCCTCCATCGCCGCTTGGGCGAGCCGGGGGTGTTTCGACAGGGAGAGATAGTCATTGCCGTTGAGCAGGATGGCTCCTGGCCCGGGGGACAGACCGTCGAGGATGTGTCGCGGCGACTCCCAGCGCTGAATCCGCTTCTCGAAGTCGTGGAGCTTGCGCTGCAAGAAGCCAGGAACTGGAGGGCTGACGCCTTCCGTCGCCTTCGCCTCGGGTGCATGGTCTGTCATGGCACCGGAGAGAGGTTCGACTCTGGCGATGTGACGCAGACAGCCCGAGGACGCTCACTTCCGCGAACGCGCGCGGAGCGAGGAGTGGAGCACTCGCTGGGATGTTCCGCCCCTGTCCGCTGCCAGCCGGAGGGGGGCCGCCCTTAAACTTCTGTGAACGACACTCCGGTGGCTCCGCCGCGCTCCAGTGCCTCCTTGATGGTGTCGGAAACGATGAGCGCAACGGTCCATCCCCAGGTACGAAACACATGGGCGTCGTCGACTTTCGCGATGTTGATTCGCAGCCCATCCACGTCGCGATACTCCCCGGTCTTCTCAGGTCGTCCATCTTCCGGGAGCCAGAGCTCCACCTCCCGGGATGCCTTGTCGTCGATGCACTGTATCGTCTGGGTTGCGACCAGGATGCAGTACTGGTCGGGCTGCCCCTCTATCTCCACCGGGAAGACCTGGACAGCCGATGGAGCCAGCTCCAGGAAGACAGAAGCGACCCTGATGTGAACCACGGGGATGGCAAGGCCCGTCAAGGTGAAGTCGAGCGCCTTCCCAGCGCGCGCCACGGGGAGCTGCAGACGGCCCGGCTCGGGAATGGGTGTCCCATTCGTGAAGCGCCAGGGGTCCACTTCCTGCCCGCTCGAATCGGTGGGACTCCGGAGATGCCAGCGCCCTGGCACGGCAACGTCGTCGGTCAACCGGAAGTATCTTTTGGGCATCGTGATGAACCTTGCGTCATTCTCGCCGAGTCACCAGCGCGTTCAAGCGAGTACCTGGTGTGCCGATCTGCAGTGCCAGCCTCTTGAGCTCCTCGGTCAGGGCATCGCGGCATCGCAGCATCGTTCCGCACCCCCGCATCGCACCCTGGAGCCGGTCAAGAATCCGTTGGTGGTATTCCTCGGGATGAGGGCCCTTGTGCCCAGCGACCCGCACGATGTTGGCGGGGTCGTTCAGCGACATCCCCGCCTGGTCGAAGACTTCTTGAAACTTGGGCGACCAGGGCCCGTCGTTGTAGGTCGCCTCCCACCACTTGTCCGTGGCGATGTGGTGGTCGTGCCCCTTCGCATCCACCGGGCCCACGGCCGCTCCACCCAGCCCCTGCGCCGTCGCGGACACCGCGTCGGCGGCAACCGCCAGGGTGACGACCTCGCCCACCACCGCCACGGCCCGCACTTCCACCACGGCCGACAGGACGACTCCCGCCTGGGATGCAGCCTGCACGGACGCTTGAGCCGAGCCGGGCAGCATCGGCACCTTCCCCGCGAAGCCCGCCGCTGTGTTCCCGATGGCCACCGTCGCGAGCAACGCGAAGGCTCGCGCCGCATTCCGGCCCATCACCTTGCCGTACCGCTCGCCAACCACCCGCAGCTCATCGAACGTCCGCGCCCGGTCCGCCTCCTCCATCAACCGCGCGAAGCCCGTCGTCAGGCTCCAGAACGTGTCGACGCCCAGGTAGGCAATGAGCGTCGCCGTCATCACCGCCGCCAGCCCCTTGCTCACCGGCTCCGGCACCGTCCAAAGAATCAGGTACATCGTCCCCGTCCACATCGCCGCCGCCACCATCGCGCTCGGGTCGGCCATGTCCTGGAACGCCTCCAACATCTCTTCGAGCACCGCCCCATGCGCGAGCGCCATGGCCAGCGCGTAGCGGCCATCCCCCTCCAGCCGCACGCCATCCACCAACACCTGGAGACAGTCGCCACGCCTCCCTGTCCGCTCGCACCACTCCAGATAGGCGCGCGTCATGGCCCGCTCCGTCTCGGTGGCCTCCACCTCCAGGTGCGCACCCGACTCCAGCGGCGTCACGTGACGGGTGCGCGCATCGAATCGGTACTCACCTCCTCGCGCACCCATCTCGAAAAGGCGTCGCGCCGCCTCCTGGGCCTTCACGGGAAGACGAACTCCTCGCCCCTCAAGACCCATGGCCAGCATGAACTCGTCTTCGTCCAACGCGACAGGCGCGGAGTCAGCGGCGCGTGGAGTGAATGCGATGACCTCGCCGCTCCCCGTCTCCAAGCGCACACCACGCGTCGCGGCACACCCCGTCAGCAGCGACACGAGCAACAACACGACAGCGCAAGGCAGCCTCATCCGACACGCTCCCCGCAGAGGCCCCGGGCTCCCGACACAAACAAGTACACGGGGGCAACGGCGATGAAGCGTAGCACTCAAGGCGGACAACGGAGTCCACCCCACCCCTTGGGCGACAACGACCCGCTGCGCGCGGTGCAAACCATTGCACCCGCCAAGAGCATCCGATTCGCGACGGCAGGCTCCCCCAGGGCGCCCATTCTTCCTAGACGCTCGGAACCGCTTCCGGAGGCGTCAGGGGGCGCGAGTTCGCGCGCTCGCGTCCCAGCAGCAGCGCCGCGCAAAGAGTGCCAATCAACAGCTCGGCGACCATCGCCGCCACCAGCTCGGGCGCGGGCGCACCATCCAACACCAGGCTCAGGACTCGCGACACGCCATAGGACAAGTAGAGCGTCGTCGACACCACCAGCGAGGTGAAGGTCATTCGAGGCCAGAGCGCCCCGGCCATGATCAACAGTCCGCAGGCCAGCAACGCCCCACCCGGAGCACGCACCTCGCTCAGCAGGCTGACCTGGCCGCCAAGGTCGATGCCACTCCAGCCATGGAAGACCTTGGGGATGAACAACAGCGGCGTGCCAATCAGACTCCCACTGACGCCCGCGACCAGGAGCACCGTCTTCGTCACTCTGTTCCGCATCGCCGTCCTCGCTTGACACCGTGTCAATTGACTCGACAGTGATTATTCGCGACTTTACATCATGTCAAGTGAATCACCCGAGACGCGGACCCGCATCCTCGCGGCCGCGCTGCACCTGTTGGAGACCGGCCAGGGCCAGGCGGTCCGGATGAGTGACATCGCTCGGAAGGCCGGGCTCAGCCGGCAGGCCGTCTATCTGCATTTCGGCACGCGGGCGGCCCTGCTGATCGCCACCACGCTCTATCTGGACGAACTCAAGGACGTGCGGGCGCGCCTTGTCCCCAGCCGCACCGCCCGAAGCGGCGTCGAGCGCCTGGACGCCTATGTCGGAGCCTGGGCCGACTACATCCCGGAGATTCGCGGCGTGGCCAAGGCGCTGATGGCCATGAGCGACACCGACGAAGAGGCCGCCGCGGCGTGGCGCAAGCGCATGGAGGACATGCGCGAAGGCTGCGCCGCCGCCGTCGCCGCGCTCCGCGCCGATGGCACCCTCTCACCCGACTTCACACCGGGCGAGGCCACCGACCTGCTCTGGACGCTGCTGTCGGTACGAAACTGGGAGCACCTGACCCTCGAGCGCGGCTATGCACAGCCACGCTACAAGGACCTGTTGCTGCGCACCGCGCGGAGGCTCCTGGTCCGCGCCCCACGCTCCGCCACCTGAGCAGCGCCTCGAACGCACAAAGGCCGCACGCACCACGACCCGCTGCTCACCCGCGCCACCCGCTGCGCGCTGTGCAATCCGTTGCACGCCTCCCTCCCACGGTCTCCAGGCCTTGAGCGCGAGGTACACCGGTTGCAATCCCGCGAGTCCATGTCCACGCGCCTCTCCCTTCTCGTCCTGGTGTTGCTCGGGGCCCCCTTGTCCGCGCGGGCCGACCCCTACCTTCCCAACAACGAGCGCTGGTTCACCATTGGCCCGCTGCTCAGCGCGACACCGCTTTCGAGCAAGCCCCAGCTGGGCCTGGGCGTGGAGACCACCTTCAACGTCCTGGACGGCATCACCGCCCTGGGCGTCTTCGGCCAGGCCCAGTGGATGACGGAGGGCCACGCCCGCCTCGGCGCGGGCATCCAGGGCACCCTGGTCTTCGGTGGCGTCGAGCTCGGGGTGATGCACGAGACGGGCACCCGCGAGCACCTGCCCACCACCGGCCTGCACATCGCGCCCTTCGTGACGTTCGTCTTCGGCTCGGTGGGCGTGCGCTTCGGCATCCCCCTCTCCGAGCCAGGCGCCGCCGGCCCCGGCCTGCCCGGACGCACCCGGCACGGCCGTGAGGTGGGACTCGTCCTGACAGCCAAGATTCCGGCGAAGTGGACCTCGAAGGGCACCCTGGAGCCCATGTTCCCCTGGGACTAGGCCCCTCCCCCCTCGGGGCCCCTTCCCTCCCAGGCTCGCGGTGCTATCAAGCACGGCACCATGCCTGAGACAGCGCCCGCCCCCCTGTTCGACGCCGTGCCCGCGGAGATGGACTTCCCGGCCGAGGAGCGCCGCATCCTCGCCTTCTGGAAGGACCGCCGCATCTTCGAGCGCTCGCTCGAGGCACGCGAAGGCGCCAAGAGCTTCGTCTTCTACGAGGGCCCGCCCACCGCCAACGGCCTTCCCCACAACGGCCACGTCCTCACCCGCGTCATCAAGGACCTGTTCCCCCGCTACCAGACGATGCGCGGCCACTACGTCCCCCGCAAGGCCGGCTGGGACACCCACGGCCTGCCCGTGGAAGTGGAGGTGGAGAAGGAGCTGCGCATCCACGGCAAGGCGGAAATCGAGCGCTACGGCGTGGAGCCCTTCACCGAGCGCTGCATCGAGTCCGTCTTTCGCTACACCTCCGAATGGGAGCGGCTCACCGAGCGCATCGGCTTCTGGGTGGACCTGAACCAGGCCTATGTCACCTACCACCGGGGCTTCGTGGAGAGCGTGTGGTGGGCGCTCGCCGAACTGCACAAGAAGGGCCTGCTCTACCAGGGCCACAAAGTGGTGTGGTGGTGGCCCCAGGGCGGCACCGCGCTCAGCTCCGCCGAGGTGGGCCTGGGCTACAAGACGGTGGACGACCCGAGCGTCTACGTCACCTTCCCCCTGCGCGACGCGCCGGACACCTCGCTGCTCGTGTGGACGACCACCCCGTGGACGCTGCCGTCCAACATGTACGCGGCCGTCAACCCGGGCGTGGACTACGTCACCGTGGACGCCGGTGACCGCAAGCTCATCATCGCCGCCGCGCTGCGCGAGGAGCTGGCCAAGAAGCTCAAGAAGGACCTGCCCATCCTCGCCACCCAGCCGGGCAGCGCGCTGGTGGGCCAGCGCTACCTGCCGCCCTTCGACACGTACTTCGCCAGCGAAGGTGACACGCGCCTGAAGCTGCGCGACGGCGGAGACGACACCCGCGCCTGGCGCGTGCTGGGCGCGGACTTCGTGACGCTCAACACGGGCACGGGCATCGTCCACATCGCCCCCGCCTTCGGCGAGGACGACTACGACGCGTTCCGCAAGGACCGCGCGCGCTTCCTCCAGCCGGAGGCGATGGAGCTGTTCTGCGCCGTCAAGCCGGACGGCACCTTCTCCGAGGAAGTCCCGCTCGTCGCCGGGCGCTTCGTGAAGGACGCGGACAAGGACATCCAGCGCAACCTCAAGGAGCGCGGGCTCTTGCTCGTCACCGAGCAGTACAAACACGAGTACCCCTTCTGCTGGCGCGCGGACGACGACCCGCTCATCCAGTACGCCCGCCCCGCCTGGTACATCCGCACCACCGCGGTGAAGGACCGCGCCATCGAGAACAACCGCGCCGTCAACTGGGTGCCCGAGCACATCAAGGAAGGCCGCTTCGGCGACTTCCTGGCCAACAACGTGGACTGGGCCCTGTCGCGCGAGCGCTACTGGGGCACCGCGCTGCCGCTCTGGATTCACTCGGAGACGGGCGAGGTGGAGGCCGTGCCTTCCCTCCAGGCCCTGCGTGACAAGCCCGGCAGCAACCTGGCGGCCGTGGAGGCCGAGCTCGCGGCGTTCCTCGCCGGCAAGCCGCACGAGGCCAACGCGAAGCACCTCATCGTCCACAAGCCGTGGATCGACAAGGTGACGTACGAGAAGCCGGGCTCCCCGGGCCGCTTCAACCGCGTGCCCGAAGTCGTGGACGTGTGGTTCGACTCCGGCTGCATGCCCTTCGCGCAGTGGGGCTTCCCTCACGCGCCCGGCTCGCACGAGCTGTTCAACCGCGCCTTCCCCGCCGACTTCATCTCCGAGGCCATCGACCAGACGCGTGGCTGGTTCTACTCGCTGCTCATGGTGAGCACGCTCGTCTTCGACGAGGAGACGCAGGCCCGTCTGGGATTGACGCCCCAGCGCGAATGGCCGCACCCGTACAAGAGCTGCATCGTGCTGGGCCACGTCTCCGACAAGGAGGGCCGCAAGGAGTCCAAGTCCAAGGGCAACTACACGCCGCCCGAAATCATCCTGGACGAAGTGCGCATGGACTTCGCGGTGCTGTCCGCCACGGAGGCGGGCGCGCCGGCGGAGGCGGGCGTGGCGCTCATCGCGCGTGAGGACCTGGAGGGCCTGGACCTGCAGGAAGGCGCCAAGGTGCAGTTGTTCCGCCCGGACAGGCCGGACGTCTCCATCTCCGCGACGGTGAAGGCGCACAAGAAGCTCAAGCGCCGCGTGGTGCTGCTGGCCCCCTCGGAGCTGCAGGCGCTCGGCGTGGCGCCGTCCGCGAAGGGCGCGGGCGTCATGCCGGTGGAGGTGCCTCGCCTGGCGCCGTCCGAGCGCGTGACGGTGAAGGACCCCGCCGCCAAGGCTCCCGGCGCGGATGCGTTCCGCTGGTTCTTCTACGCGGCGAGCCCCACCTGGTCCAACACGCGCCACTCCCTGGCGAACGTGCGGCTGTTGCAGAAGGACTTCCAGGTCAAGCTGCGCAACGTCTACTCGTTCTTCACCATCTACGCGAACATCGACGGCTTCAATCCGGCGCAAGGCAACCCGGACGCGACAGAGGCTCCGTGGGAGGCCGTGCGCAAGAGCCACGGCTGGCGCGAGGTGAAGGCCCGGCCGATGCTGGACCGCTGGATTCTGTCGGAAGTCCAGCTGGCGCTGCGCCACGTGGAGAAGTGCCTGGACACCTATCAGGTGTACGACGCGGCCCAGCGCATGGTGGCGCTGGTGGACGCGCTGTCCAACTGGTACCTGCGCCGCAGCCGCGAGCGCTTCTGGAAGCCGGGCTTCGAGCAGGACAAGCGCGACGCGTACTTCACCCTCTACGAAGCGCTCACCACCATCACCGCCCTGGCCGCGCCCTTCGTCCCGTTCTTCTCCGACGAGATGTGGGGCAACCTGGTGCGCAAGGCCTGGCCCCAGACGCAGCCGGAGAGCGTGCACCTGGCCTCCTTCCCTCGCGCCGACGCCAGCCTCATCGACGACGAGCTGGCGGTGGACATGGCCGCCCTGCGCGAGCTGGTGTCCCCGGGGCTCAAGGTCCGCACGGACAACAAGCTCAAGGTGCGTCAGCCCCTGGCCCGCGCGGACATCATCCTCGCGCGCAAGGAGATGACGGACCGGCTGGCCGTCTACAAGGACCTGCTCGCCGAGGAGCTGAACGTCCACGAGGTGCGCTTCGTGGAGCAGGGCAGCCCGGACGCGGACGTGGTGCGCTTCCGCGTGCGTCCCAACCTGCGCGCGGTGGGCGGACGGCTCGGCGCCAAGCTGGCGCCGGTGCGCAAGGCGTTCGACACCGGAGACGGCCGCGCGCTGCACCGGGAGCTGCTCCAGACGGGGCAGGTGGCCATCCAGCTCGCGGGCGAGACGCTGGTGTTCTCCGGCGAGGACCTGGAGACGCTGGTGGAGGCCAACCCCGGCTTCGCGGCCGCGGGCACGGGCGCGGGCGTGGTGGTGCTCCACACCGAGCTGACGGAGGCGCTCGTCGATGAGGGCCTCGTGCGCGAGCTGCTGGCGCGCGTGCAGGGCGCTCGCAAGGACATGGAGCTGGGCTACACGGACCGCATCCGCCTCTGGGTGGACGGTGACGCGCGGGTGAAGCGCGTCACGGAAGAAGGCCGCGAGCTGATTGCCCGGGAGACGCTGGCCGACTCCATCAACGTGGGGCCCGAGGGCCTCACGGGACAGGAAGAAGAGGTCAACCTCAACGGCCTGCCCGCGCGACTGCGCGTGGAGCGCGCCTGACCTGAGGTCGCTCATCCCCGCCCGGTCGACCACCGACTGAGCGGGAGGGACGCCAGGGGTTGAAGCAATCCCTGGCGTCGTCTCACCGGACCAGCAGCAGCAGGAACACGCCCAGGAACAGCAGCAGCGCGAGGCCCACATGGCTCAGCTGGCTCAGGCCCTCCTCGGCGTTCTCGAACTCGTCGAGCGAGGCGCGCCGGAACCGCGCGAACCGGCTCGGGGGGCCTTCACCGATGTCTTCCTGCTGGGGAGGCTCGCGGTCCGCGTCCGCCGTCAGCAGGCGCCAGCCCGGAAGCAGCACCCGCGCCATGGGCCAGAGCACGTCGCCGGGCGGAATCTCCGGCACGCGCCAGGAGCGCCACCGACGCGAGCGCCACACCAGCCCCGTCAGCAGCACGCCGGCGACGACGGGCCACGCCGCCGAGACGAGGCTCTTCGACTCGAGCAGGTGCGGCAGCTCCTCGCGCCCCACGGGTGGCCAGAGGAGCAGCGCCGTGTCGACGACGAGCAGCAGGACCCACGCGAGCAACATCCCCCCTGCCCCGGGTGAGCCCTGCTCGGGGGCCTTGGGGACGGTGCGCTCCAGGAAGCGCGCCATGATGAGCGTGCTGCCCACGGCCGCGAGGGAGAGCAGCGTCGGCAGGGCCTCCGATGCGTGCGCGGCGGCCTCCGCGGACTTCAGCGCGAGCTTCGCCAGGGCCCCGCTCGTCAGCGGCGCACCCGCGATTTCCAGCGCGGACCACGTCAGCCCCACCAACACCAGCACACCCCTCCAGCCCTTGCGGCCCGTCGCGGGCAGCAGGCCCGTGCCCAGGAACAACAACCCCTTCGCCAGGGAGTGATGCACCGCATAGACGAGCACCGCGCCGATGAGCACGGGAGCCGCCTCCGGGGCCCCCAGCGCGAGCCCCACCGCCAGCGTGAGGAAGCCCATCTGGCTGATGCTGGAGTAGGCCAGCACCGTCTTCGCCTCGCGCTGCGTGAGGCCCACCGCGACACCGTAGAACGCGGCCGTCAGCCCCGCCGCCACGCACACGGTGCCCAGCGTGGGGAGGCTCGCATGCCCCAGCGGCAGGAAGCGCAGCCAGCCCAGCACGCCGACCTTGATGATGGTGCCGCTGAGCACGGCGCTGCCCGGGGCGGGCGCGACGGGATGCGCCAGGGGCAGCCACATGTGCAGCAGGAGGGCACCCACCTTGACGCCAAAGCCGCCCAGAATCAGCACGCAGATGACCTCGCGGGAGGACGACTCCGCCACCACGCGCGGCACCTCGGCGAGCGACAGGTTGATGCGCGTGCCCACCGTGAGGAAGAAGGCCGCGAGCAGCAACACCTCTCCCAGCAGGGCCATGATGATGTAGACGCGGCCCGCCCGCGCCGCCGCCTCGGTGCGCTCGTGGACCACGAGGCCATACGCGCAGAACGTCATCATCGCGAAGAACAGATAGAAGCTCGCCACGTCCTGCGCGAGCACCGCGCCCACGTTCCCCGCGAGCGTCGCCAGGAAGAAGCCCCAGAACGAGGCCCGGCGCGAGTCCTCGCGCAGATACCCTCGCGCGAAGAGGCCGGAGAAGAGCCACAGAATCCCGGTGAAGAGCAGGTACGTCCGCGTCACCTCGTCCGGCGCATACAGCCGCATCCCCAGCAGCACCGGCTTCCAGTGGACGGACGCCCCCGTCCCCAGGCCCAGCCCGAGCGCCGGAAGCGCGGCCCACGGCGCCAGCGCCATGCCGATGCCGCGAAGGACGGGAATCATCACCACCACCGTGAGCACCAGCGGCACGCACAGGGCCGCGATGACGGCGAGCGAGGCAAGGTCATGGCCACTCACGGACGGAACTCCCGCTCGGTGATGAGCCGCGTCCAGCCCAGCGGGCTGAGCTCCGCTCCGGCGAAGAGTCCCGCGGCGAGCGACAGCACCGCCGTGGCCACCGTGGGCAGCAGCAGGAGCAACCCAATCTCCCACCCCCGGGTGCTCGGCTTCCATTCCTCGCGCGGGGCCTGGAACCACGCGGAGTAGACGATGGGCAGGAAGTAGCCCGCGTTGAGCAGGCTGCTCGTCAACAGCACCACCACCATCCAGGGCTGATGCGCCTCCAGCGCGCCGATGCCCAGGTACCACTTCGAGATGAACCCGGCGATGGGGGGAATCCCAATCATCCCCAGCGCGGCGATGGTGAAGGCCCCCGTGGTGAGCGGCATCCGTCGCCCCACGCCGCGAAGCTCACTCACCCGGTGCACGTGCAGCTCCTCGGCGAAGTTCCCCGCGCAGAAGAACAGGGTGATTTTCATCACCCCCTGATGCACCAGGTGCACCAGCCCACCGATGGTGGACACCGTCCCGAAGAGGGAGACACCCAGCACGATGTACGCGACCTGGCTCACCGTGGAGTAGGCCAGCCGCTTCTTCAAGTCTCCTTGCTGGAGCGCTCGCACCGAGCCGTAGAGGATGGTGATGGCGGCGACGATGGCCAGCGGCTGCATCACCCCCAGGTCATGCACCAGGTAGACGCCATACACATCGTAGATGATGCGGGTGATGCCGAAGGCCCCCGCCTTCACCACCGCGACGGCGTGCAGCAGCGCGCTGACCGGAGCGGGCGCCACCATCGCCACCGGCAGCCAACCATGGAGCGGCACCAGCGCCGTCTTCACCCCGAGCCCGGCTATCAGCAGCACGAAGGCCACCACCAGCTCGGTGCGGTGTGACGCGACGGCGCCCAGCGCGCCTCGCTCGGTGAACTCCACCGAGCCCGTGAGCGAGTAGAGCAGCACCACGCCCGCAAGCAGCAGCGTGGCCCCGCTCAGCGTGTAGCGCAGGTACACGTTGCCCGCGCGCAGCGCCTCGGGCGTTCCCCGGTGGATGACCAGCGGGTACGTCGACAGCGTGAGCATCTCGTAGAACAGGAAGAAGGTGAGCAGGTTGCCCGCGAGCGCGATGCCCATCGTCGACGCGACACACAGCGAGAAGAAGCCGAAGAACCGGCTGCGGTGGTCCGTCCCCTCCAGGTAGCCCACCGCGTAGATGGTCGTCACGAACCAGAGCACCGCGGACAGGGTGATGAAGAGCAGGCTGAAGGAGTCCGCCCTCAGCACCAGGTCCGCCTTGGGAAAGAAGGGCAGCCGCGTCTCGTACTGGCGCCCCTGGAACACGCCCCACGCCATGACCGCGGTGAGCAGCAGCTTGGTCACCGCCGCGAGCAGGTTGAGCACCGTGCGCGTGCGCCGCTGCTCTTCGGCGAGCAGGAAGATGATGAGCCCCGGCAACAGCGAGCTGAGCAGCACGGACAGTGGCAGCCAGGTGTTCATCATCTCGACGCACCGACGGCCAGCAGGTCCAACGGGAACCAGGGCACCAGTCCCAGCAACAGCGCGATGAGCGCGAGCGCGAGCGGCGCCAGCTCGTTCCCCAGGGGAATGGACCGCACGGTGACGCCTGGAGGCAGCGGCAGGAACGAGCCCCGGAGGATGCGAAAGACATACGCCGCCGCCAGCAGGCTGCCTCCCAGCAGCACCAGCGCCCACCACCACTGCTGAGTGCCAATGGACTCATTCAACAGGAGCCACTTCGCGATGAACCCTCCACTGGGCGGAATGCCAATCAGGCTGATGCCTCCCAACGCCATCGCCAGGAACGTGAAGGGCATCCGGTAGGCCAGTCCCTGGACACCCCCCAGCTCGGTGATGCCCACCGCCTGATGGATGTTGCCCACCGCCACGAACATGGAAGCCTTCGCGGCCGCGTGGGAGACGACCAGATAGATGACCCCCGCGCGGGCCCCACTGGTCGCCATGGGGAAGACGAGGAACATGTAGCCAATCTGCGCGACGCTCGAATAGGCGACCACCCGCTTGAGCTGCGTCTGGCTCAGCGCCAGGACCGAGCCCCACAGCACCGCCACCGCTCCGAGCAGGCCCAACAGCTGCCCCACCTCCGCGTCCAGGACGGGCGCGAAGACCTCCAGCCACAGCCGCAAGAGGACGTAGAAGGAGCCCTTCGAGATGAGCGCCGACAGGAGCGCGGTGACGGGCGTGGGCGCGCCCGTGTACGTCGGTGGCAACCAGACGTGGAGCGGAAACAGGGGCGTCTTGAGACACAGCCCCACCGTCACCAGCCCCGCGGCCACCCACGTCACCGGCCCCGACTGCACGCGCTGGGCGAGCATCCCCACATCCAGCGTGGCGTAGGCGCCGTACAGGAACGCGATGCCCAGCAGGTAGCACAGCGAACCCGGCAGCGCGAAGAGCAGGTAGCGCAGGCCCGCGTCGAGCCCTGGCAAATCCCTGCGCACCACGATGAGAGACACCGCGCCCAGCGTCGTCAGCTCCAGCGTGACGTAGAGGTTGAAGGCATCCGCCGACAACACCAGCGCGTTGAGCGCGCACCAGATGAACAGCCACAGCGGGAGGAACTCCCGGTCCTCACGGTCCCCCAGGTGGTCCAAGGCGTGGACGCTGATGAGCGGCCCCACCACCGCGATGGTCAGCAGCATCAGGGCGGCGAGCCCGTCCGCGCGCCACTCGATGCCCAGCGGTGCGCCCCACCCTCCCAATTGCTGGCGAAGCACTCCCTGCGTGGAGACCTCCCAGGCCACCAGCGATGACGCGATGAGCGTGGCCACGGAGGCCACGCCCGCGACCAGGCGCACCCCCGCGCGTCCCACCAGCAGCGACAGCACCGCGCCTATCAGCGGAAGGGCGACGGACCACGCCATCAGGGCCGTGCCCCCCATCATGGACCTTCCCCGCCGGAACCCGGCGGCGGCTCGGAAGCACGTGCCGCGTCGGCTCGGAGCCGGGCCATGCGCCGGGCCAGGGCCACGCCCAGCGCCGTCGAGCTCACCGACACGACGATGCCCGTGAGCACCAGCGCATGAGGCACGGGGTCCGGCACGCCCGACGGCGCGCGCCGTGCCAGGGCGACCAGGACTATCAGCACTCCGGAGCCCGCGATGTTCGAGGCGAGGATGCGCTTCACCACGTGCTGATGGGAGAAGAGCCCCACCAGCCCCACGCTGAACATCGCCACACCCGACAGCGCGTAGACGGCCCACGGGTTCATGGCTCGCCCTCCGCTCCCGCCCTGGGTGGACGCGTGCCTGGGAAGAACATCAACAGCACCATGGCGATGGTGACCGTCAGCGCCAGCTCCACGACGAAGATGAGCGTGCCCGCGTATGGCCTCGGGAGCTCCAGCAGACGCCTCCCGGTGAACAGCGGCGCCACCGCCACGCCGATGAAGAGCATGGGCCCGGTGAGCAGCGCCCACCTCACCTGCCAGGACGACAGGCGGGGCGGCCCCATCCGCATCGTGAGGAGGGCCACGACGCCGCCTCCCGCGAGGATGGCGCCCGCCTGGAACGCCCCTCCTGGTCCATGGTCCCCCACCCACACCAGGTAGCCCGCCACCAGCAGCAGGGCCGGCATCATCATCCGGAACAACTCTCCGGTGAGCGGGTCATCTCCAGCGTCCGGAGTGGGCCGCTCGCTGCGCGGATTCACCGCCCGCGCCCCCAACGCGGCCACCAGCAACACCGCGATTTCCAGCAGCGTGTCGTAGCCCCGGAAGTTCAGCAGCACCGCCGTGACGGGGTGCTTCACACCGCTTTCCTCCCGTCGCGCCTCCACCAGCGGCCCCAGCCCCGGGCTGTCGGCGGGAAGCGCGAGCACGGCCCACCCGAGCATGAGCGTGGACGCGGCGACCGCCAGCAGGGCCCAGGGCCTGCGCCGGCCCCGCGCGCGAATGTCGGGCGGCGTCTCCTCCGTCCAACTCAACGTGTGCATCAGCAGCGCGCCGGTGAGGCCCGTGCCCACCGCGGACTCCACCAGCGCGATGTCCGGGGCCTCCAGTCGCGCCCAGCCCAGCGCGGACAGCAGTCCGAACGCGACGAAGAGCACCACCGCCTGGGACAGCGACTCGGTCCGCAACACCAGCCACGCCAGCAAGGGGAGGCACAGCGCGAGGACGCCATCGAGCAGCACATCCATCATGGCTCCCGCCGTCCTCCCCAGGGCGCCGCGCCCCTGCCGCGGAGCGCCGCGCGGGCGATGAGCTGGCAGGTGAAGGCGCTGGAGATGAGGACGAAGAACCAGACGAGGAGCAGCTTGAGCGCCGTCGCCCACGAGCCCGACTGGAGCGCCAGCCCCACCACCACCAGCCCCAGGCCCAGGTTGTCGACCTTGGTGAGCGCATGCAGCCGGCAATACACATCCGGGAAGCGCAGCACGCCCACCGTGCCCGCCAGACAGAAGGCGCCGCCGCCGAAGAGGAACGCCGCGGAGAGGAAGTCCAGGGGGCTCATGGCCTCGGCTCCTTGTCCGAGCCAGGGGCTGCGTCGCTCCCCACCGCGAAGCGTACGAAGGCCACGACGGTGACGGGCGCCAGCAGGGCGAAGACCAGGGCGACGTCACGCAAGGCATCCCTGCCCGCATCCGCCGCGAGCAGGATGAGGACGCCCACGCCCGTCGTCCCGAAGAGCTGCGCCACGATGAAGCGGTCGGTGACGGTGGGCCCGCGAATGACTCGCACCATCCCCGCGAGGATGTTCAGGAGCAGGAAGAAGGCCAGGCCCGTGCGCAGCTCATGCATGCGCGGGCTCCGGCGGCGGCAGCCCCAGTCCGAAGAGTCGCGACACGCGCCACTCCAGGTTCTTCAACTCGTGCTGGATGCCCTCGCCCCGGTCCACGAGCGAATGCACCACCAGCTCGTCCCCGAGGACATCCGCGTTCAACGTGCCCGGCATCAGGCTGAGGGTGATTCTGAACACCGTCTGGGGCGCGCCTCCGGGCAGGCTCATCCGATATCGGACGAACACGGGGGAGATGGGCATGCTCGGCGCGAGCGCGCGGCGCGCCACGTCGAAGCCTCCGTGGACGGAGCCCGCGAGGAAGTAGCCGGCGAAGCGCACCACCTCCGTGAGTCGCCACCCGTAGCTTCGGGGCGGACTCAGCAGGAAGCTCACCACCGACACCGTCGCGACGACGGGCACGCCGAAGATGAAGCTGCGCGGGTCTCCATCGCATAGGGCCCACCACGCCATGCCCACGAAGACGACGCGTGCCACCGCGCTCTTCCAGGCGCCCGCACGGAACCAGGACCCCACCTTCTGGAGCCCCCCCGTGTTCCTCCGTGTCTTGCCTGCATCCCCTGGGTCCACGGGTCAGGACCCTAGTGCCAGCCCCACGGCCCACGTCGGACCGAGTCAGCCTCCGCGTTCGTCACCGGACGCTTACCGGACGCAGGGCCTTCGAGACGACTGTCGCGCTGTGAGGCCGTCATCCCCCGACAGGGGGACCGCGCTCCGCCCCGCCCGGGGGTGGGGAGCCCTGGCGTCGACAGCTAGCGTGACTCCATCGCAGTCATCCCCTCGGAGTCACGCCCATGAGCATCATCACGACGAAGGACGGAGCGCGCATCTATTACAAGGACTGGGGCAAGGGTCAGCCCATCGTCTTCAGCCATGGCTGGCCGCTGAGCTCCGACAGCTGGGATGAGCAGCTCTACTTCCTCGGCTCCAATGGCTTTCGCTGCATCGCGCATGACCGCCGGGGCCATGGCCGCTCCACGCAGACGTGGGATGGCAACGACATGAACACCTACGCCGACGACCTCGCGGCGCTGCTCGACACCCTGGACGTGAAGAACGCCATCCTCGTCGGCTTCTCCACCGGAGGCGGCGAGGTGGCCCGCTACATCGGACGGCATGGGACGAAGCGCGTGGCCAAGGCGGTGCTCGTGGGCGCGGTGCCTCCGCTCATGCTGAAGTCGGCCGCCAACCCCGGCGGACTGCCCATCGAGGCCTTCGATGGCATCCGCGCTGGCGTGCTCGCCGACCGCTCCCAGTTCTTCAAGGACCTCACCACGCCCTTCTACGGCGCCAACCGCCCGGGCTCGAAAGTTTCCCAGGGCGCGCGGGACGCGTTCTGGCTCGCGGGCATGCAGTGTGGCCTCAAGCCCGCCTACGACTGCATCAAGGCGTTCTCCGAGACGGACCTCACCGAGGACCTCAAGAAGTTCGACGTCCCCACGCTCATCATCCACGGTGACGACGACCAGATTGTCCCCATCGGCGCGTCGGCGCACCTGTCATCCAAGCTCATCAAGAACTCCACGCTGAAGGTCTACGCAGGCGCGCCGCACGGCCTCTCCGTGACGCACCGGGAGCAGTTCCACTCGGACCTGCTCGCCTTCGCGAAGTCCTGACGTCTTCGCCGCGACTCAGGGCGTGCCCTCCCCGGTCACGCCCACGCGGATGACCTGGGTGGTGGAAGCACTCACGCCCCTGCCATCCGTCGCGGTGAGCGTGACGGTGTAGCGGCCCACCTGGGTGTAGCGGTGCTCCAGGTACGCCGCGTCGGACGTCGTGCCATCGCCCAGGTCCCACCGGAAGCGCTGAAGCCAGCCCCCCGGGTCCGTCGTCGTGCTCGTCGTCGCATCGAGGAACACATCCAGCGGCGCGGAGGTACCGGAGAAGGGACCTCCGGTGATGCGTGGCACCAGACGCGGGCCTCCGCCGCTCGACGGCGCGAGCAGCTTGCGAACCGTCGACGCGCCCTGGTCCACGACGAGCACGTCTCCGTTCGGCAGTCCCGCGACGCCCGTGGGCAGACTGAAGGTCGCCTGCTCGGCGGCGCCGTCCCTCGCGCCGTGCGCCCCCGTCCCCGCATAGGTGCGCACCTGTCCACCGACGAGCGCGCGGATGCGCTCGTTGCCGGTGTCCGTCAGCAGCAATCGCCCGTCGACATACGCCGCGCCCAGCATGGGCAGGAACAGCGCCGCGCCTCCCGCTCCATCCGCGAAGCCCCCCGTGACGGCGCCGGCCACGGTGGAGGTGGTGAAGCTGGCATCCATCGCCACCCGCCGGATGAGCCGGTTGCCCGTGTCCACCACCCACAGCGCGCCGCCGCCGAAGGCCACCGCCGTCGGCCGATGGAAGCGAGCCTGCGCGGCGGGGCCGTTGGTGCTGCCCGAACCCCGGGCGCCAATCACCGTGGTGACCTTCCCTTCCGGCGAGATGCGCGCGAGCCGATGGTTGAAGGTGTCCGTCACGTACAGGTCCGCGCCCGCGAACGTCGCGCTGCCAGGCGTCTGGAAGCGCGCGGCGGTGCCCACCCCGTCGCTCTTGCCCTGTCGTCCGTCCTTCGAGCCCGCGAAGGTGCTCACCGTCCAGCGTCCATCCCGAGCGATGCGGACGATGCGGTGATTGCCCGTGTCCGCCACGTAGAGGGTGCCATCCGGGGCGATGGCGATGGACTCCGGCGAGCGCAGCGCCGTCGTCGCGCCCGGCCCCTCTCCCACGCCCGGCGTCCCCGTGCCTGCGATGGTGGTGACGGTGCGAGCCTCGTCATTGGCGATGCGTCGCACCGCGTGGTTGCCCGTGTCCGCCACGAACACCGTGCCCGTTCCATCCACGGCCACACCCACGGGCCTGCGGAAGCGCGCCTGTGACGCCGGGCCATTCACGAAGCCTTCCTGGAACGCGCTCCCGGCGAACGTGGAGACCCCGGCGGACTGGCCCGTGCGGTCCACGGGCCGGGGGTTCTGCGCGCCGAAGGTGTCCCCGTCGAGCGTGGGCACCAGGCCCGCCTTGCGCATCACGTTGTCGGTGATGCGCTGCACCCGGAGGTCGGCGAAGTGGGGATGGGACAAACCTTGAGACCAGGAGATGCCGCCACTGGAGAAGACGAACGCGCCGGAAGGCGCGGTGTAGAGGCCGGAGGTGTGCCAGTTGGGCTCGCCCTTGTTGCTGATGGCCGGGGACTGCGCCAGCGGGATGAGGCCCGGGGGAGAAGCACCGTTCGTCCACGCGCGGTCGATTTCGTAGCCGACGACGGCGGGGATGGAGTCACCCTGCGCGAGCCCCGTACCGGCGAAGGGCCAGGCTCCGGGCGTGCGCACGACGTAGGGCTGGGGAATGATTCCCCACGCGTCGGACATCACCCCCACGAGCCCGTTCTCCGGCTCACCGAGCAGCGCGTTGCGCCAGCGGACGGTGACGAGCGGCGTGCCCGCGAGCGGGTCCTCCGTCCGAGCCTCGTCCTTGTAACAAACCTGCTTGCGCCGCGACGCGCCCGCGGTCGAGGACTCCAGGCGGATGAGCCAGCAGCTCGTGTCACTGCCAAGGAACGCCAGGTTCACACCTGACGCGAGCGCCGCGTCCACCGCCGTCCGGGCCGGGCGGGACCAGTACTCGTCATGCCCCACCGAGAGGAACAGCCGCTGCCCCAGCAGCAGGGAGGGGTCCCTGTCCACGTCGACATTGGTGACATAGGACAGCTCGTAGCCCTTCGACTCGGCCCACATCACGAAGTTGTGCGTGGCGTAGAAGTACTCGCCCGCGCCATTGCCATCCACGTAGGGACGGTCGAACGAGACGACCTTGGCGTGGCCTCCCGACAGTCCCAGGGAGTCGGCGTAGAGGCTCTCGCCGCCCCAGGCGTTGTAGGCCTGGAAGGTGGTGAACGGAATCTGCAGGACGCCCGTGTTCTTCCGCTCGTCCGCGCGGACGACGAAGATGACGTAGGACTGGGGCCCGTCGTCGCGCCGCAGCTTGAGCAGGTAGACGCCGCTGGGCCAGCTCGCCTGCGTGGGGACGGTGAAGCTGGTGGGCCAGCGGCACTCGACCAGTCCCGTCGTCCGGTCCGCCACGGGCGTGGGCTGGGGGCCAATGGTGAGGGGGCCGCCCGACGCCATCTTCCGGGAGCCGGTGCCCCCGTAATAGCCCATGCGGAAGAGCTCCCAGCTCACGGGGCGCGCGCCGTCCGTGCGGACGTGGATGTCAATGGACTCGCCCCGCTGCACGCTGGTCGCTCCGGCGTATCCCTCCAACTGGGCGCCCGTGGCGGTCTGACTCAGCCTCCACTCCGTCGTGCCGGGACGACGTGCCTCTGGGCCTTCCGGAGTGACCGACATCATGCCCACCATCATCAAGACGATTGCCAACCCCATGCGCGCACCCCTCCCGCGCCCGTTGTCATCGCCGACCGAATCCCTCTCAATCCGTCCTGCCCTCGAGTGGGCGGCCGCCAACAATGGCGCCTCACTCTGTGCCGGGGCTGACGGGACGAATGTCTGACATGGCCGACCGGGCACGGGCCTCGCGTCGCGCGCGCTTGCCCTGGCGTCAATGACACCCACGTTTCCCGACCCAATGCGGGCTCAGGGGTTTCCACGAGGTCGGGTGGGTCAACGCGACACTTCGTTGATTGGTCGACCCGTGGGCATGCGGGGCTGGTCGGCGCTGACGTGGTGCCTGGCTTAGACTGGTCCAGCCATGTCCAAGACGGTCCTCACTCGAAACAATGTGCAGGTCGTCGGCAGGGGCGACGACGTGCTCGTGCTTGCCCACGGCTTCGGCAACAATCAGAAAGCGTGGCACAACCAGGTGCGTGCCTTCGAGGACACGCACCGCATCGTCCTGTTCGACCATGTGGGCGCCCAGGGCTCGGATTTGGAGGCCTACAGTCCGCATCGCTACGCGAGTCTGGAGAGCTACTCGCTGGACTTGATTGAGGTGCTGGAGGCCGTCCAGGCGCGCGATGTCTTCTACGTGGGCCATTCCATGAGCGGGATGATTGGCCTGCTGGCGGGGCTGGTCCGTCCGGAGCTCTTCCGCTCCATGCTCTTCATCAGCGCGTCGCCGCGCTACATGAACGCCCCCAACTACCTGGGCGGCTTCGAGCGGCCGGACATCGACGCGCTGTACGAGACCATCGAGAAACACTTCGACGCCTGGGCCAGCGGCTTCGCGCAGGCCGCCGTGGGCCCCTCCGCGACACCCGAGATGGTCCGGGCCTTCTCCGAGTCCCTCGTCGCGCTGCGACCCGACATCGCCATCGGCGTGATTCGCATCATCTTCGAGTCCGACTTCCGCGAGCAGGTCGCCCGACTCACCATTCCGGCCTGGGTCGTCCAGCCGCTCAACGACTTCGCCGTCCCGAACAGCGTGGGCGAATACCTGGCGAAGAGCCTGCCCCAGGGGCAGCTTCACCACGTCCCCAATCAGGGACACCTGCCGCACCTGACCGCGCCCCACGAGGTCAACACGCTCATCGCCAAGGCACTCGCCGCCTCGTGAGTCTGTCGCGGAAGGACGCCTCCGACCCGGGTGAGCCCCCGGGACCACCGAGCGTGGACCCCTCGGTGACGGAGCTGATGGTGGCCTCGGTGAAGGCCCTGTCCCTCCGGGATGGCGGCCAGCTCGCGAGGGTGCTGGAGGTGATTCGCCAGGCCTGTCGCGCGGACGTGGCCGTCAGCCTGCGCCGCATCGACGCTGTCACCGTCTTCGAACTGGCGGGCACCCCCGCCACGCGCCCCCGGCTGGCCCACCTGGGAGAGCTGCTCTTCCGAGGGGTGCTGGGCGAAGCGGAGTGGCGCTTCTTCGAGCCGAGCCCCACGGACCTGGCGCTTCCGGCGTCTCTGCGCGGGGCCATGGCCGTGCTGCCGTGGCAGTCCGTCGATGACCGCAAGGGGGGCTTGGTCCTGCTTCGCCAGGACACCTCGCCCTTCACGCCCACCGAGCAGGAAGCCCTCCGGGCCTTGTCCGGGCTCCTGCTCACCGCCGCGCGCGAGTGCGATTTGGAAGGCGCGACGGAGACGTTGCGCGCGCGCGTGGACTCCATCACCGACGCGGTGCCCTGCGGGCTCGTCTTCCTGGAGCAGAACCGCGTGGAGACGTGGGTGAACAAGCCGGGTGCCACGCTGCTCGGCCTTCCGGAGGGACAGGTGGCCGCCCACCTCATGTCCCGCGCCATGGCCACCCTGCGTGAGCGCGCGACGAACCGCGCGCGAATCGAGGAACGGATGGCGCGCATGTTCGACGGCAGCGAGCCGGAGCTGCGCAACATGCTCTGGCACTTCGAGTCACCGCACCAGACGCTGTCCGTCTCCTGCGTCCCCGCGCGCCGAGGCTCCGCGCGCGGCCGGCTGTGGGCCTTCCTCGACGTCACCGAGGCCCAGGACGCCCTCTCCGCGATGGGCGAGAAGAACGTGGCCCTGGACGCGGCGCGCGCGGAGGCCGACGCGGCCAATGCCGCCAAGTCCAGCTTCCTGGCCAACATGAGCCACGAGATTCGCACGCCCATGAATGGCGTGCTCGGCATGGCCCAGCTCCTGCGCGACACGTCGCTCACCGAGGAGCAGCAGGAGTGCGTCGATGTCATCCACACCAGCGGCGACGCGCTGCTGCGCCTCATCAACGACCTGCTCGACTTCTCCAAGATTGAAGCTGGAGCCTTCGAGCTCGACAGCCAGTCCTTCTCGCTGCGCCAGGGCATCAAGGAGTGCATGGGACTGCTGAGCCCCCAGGCGTCCACCCGGGGGCTCTACCTGCGCCACTCGGTGGACGAGGACGTGCACGACGCATTGCTTGGCGACAAGACGCGACTGCGGCAGGTCATCGTCAACCTGGTGGGCAACGCGCTCAAGTTCACCCACGAGGGCGGCGTCTCCATCCACGTCTCGAAGGGAGAGGCGCCCCCCGACGCCGAAGCGAAGAGCTGGCCTTTGCGCATCACCATCCAGGACACGGGCATCGGCATTCCCACCGAGCGAATGAATCGGCTCTTCCGCTCGTTCAGCCAGGTGGATGCGTCGACGAGCCGCCACTACGGCGGCACGGGCCTGGGGCTCGCCATCAGCCTGCGGCTGGCGGAGATGATGGGCGGCGCCATCCGCGTCCAGAGCACCGTGGGCGTGGGCTCCACCTTCACGCTCGAAGTCGTCCTCAAGGAAGGACAGGTGGTCCCCACGCGGCCCACCGTCGAGCTGGACGGCACCCTGGGCAAGCGCCTGCCGCTGCGCATCCTGTTGGTGGAGGACAACCCCATCAACCAGAAGGTCGGCCTGCGCCTGTTCAAGAAGCTGGGCTACGAGGCCGACGTCGCGGGCAATGGCGAGGAGTCGCTCGGCGCGCTGGAGCGCGAGCCGTATGACGTCGTCTTCATGGACGTCCACATGCCCCAGATGGATGGCCTGGAGGCCACCCGGCGCATCCGGGCGGACGCGCGGCGCTATGGAAACCCTCGCATCATCGCGATGACGGCGAGTGTCATCCAGGGAGACCAGGAGCTGTGTCTCCAGGCGGGGATGAACGACTTCGTGACCAAGCCCGTGGAGGCGTCGGTGCTGGTGGCGGCGCTGGAGAACGCGGCGGAGGCGCCTCGCTTCGCACCGCCTCCCGCGCCCCCCGCCGTCGCGTTCGACCCGGCAGCCTTCCAACGACTGGAGCTGCTCACCGGCCCGGACCGGAGCGAGCTGGCCACGCTGGTGCGCGACTTCCTGCGCAACGCCGACAAGCACCTGTCAGCGTTCCGTCTCGCCCTGGAGGAGAACGACGCGGCCGCGCTGACCCGGCACGCGCACAGCCTGCGCTCCAGCGCGGCCCTGTTCGGCGCGGCGCGCCTCTCGCGGACCTGCGAGGAGCTGGAGGCCCGCTCACAGCAGGAGCCGACGGAGCACCTGAGCGCGCAAGTGGACTCCGCCCTGCGCGACTTCGAGGAGGCCCGCCAGGCCTTGATGGAGGCCGTGCCCGAGGCCTGTCCCGTGGGGACACCGCCTTCGGACTCCAGCGCCTGAGTCATCCGAACGGCGCGGCGACCCCGGGAGGCAGCAGGTCATCGAGCCGCGCATCGGGCGTCTCCACGACGCGGCCCAGCAGGTGGCGGAAGCGCTCCGCGAGCTGTTCGACCTCCACGGGCTGGAACACGTCAGCGGCGTACTCGAAGGCGCCCCGCAGGCCTCCCTCGTCCTCGCGCAACAGCAACGTCAGCTCATGGCGGGCCGTGCCGGGTACGGACGCATCCGGAGTGTCCGACAACAGCGTGCAGCACAGGCCGGGAATGGTCAGCTCGAAGGTGGCCAGACTCTCGAACACACATGCGGCCCGCACCCTCGGCGGCGCGCCCCCGGCGTCGCGGACGTGCCGCACCACCTCGTCGAACGGCAGCTCCTGATGACTCAGGTCGTCGGTGGTGCGGACGCGGTGGCGCGCCAGCAGCTCCCGGAACGAGGGGTTGCCCGTCAGGTCACACCGGAGCGCCACGGTGTTGGCGAGATACCCCACCACGTCGCGAAGCTCGCGCCGCCCCCGGTTGGCCACCACGGTGCCCAGCAGCACATCCTCCTGGCCCGCATGCGAGCGCAGCAGCGCGGCGAAGGCGGCCGAGAGGGCGGTGAACAACGTCGCGCCCTCCCTGCTCGCCAGCGCCTTCCAGGCCGACGTCAGGGCCACGGGCACCTCGAAACAGACCAGTCCTCCCAGCCGCGGGTCCTCGGCATCGGCGCTCCTCGACGCGAGCGTCAACGCGGGCACCCCGTCCAGCCGCGCGCGCCAGTACTCACGCTGCCGCTGCGCTGCCTCTCCGGAGAGCCACGCATGCTGCCAGCGCGCCACGTCCGCCACCTGACGCGACGGTGGGGCCAGCGGCGACGGCACCCCCGCATGGAAGACGCGATACAGGGACGCAAGTTCGCGACCGAACACGCCGAGCGAGGAACCATCCGTGATGAGCTGGTGCTGCGTCACCAACAACACATGGGTCTGGTCCGCCAGCACCACCAGCGCCGTGCGAATCAGGGGTCCGGCCTGGAGGTCGAAGGGCGTGCGCCCCTGCGCCTCATGGAGTGTCCGGAAGGACGCGGAGCCCAGGGCCCCTCCCAGGTCCCCGTCCAGTTCCGCGCGCAGGTCCACGACAGGCATCTCCAGCCGCGACGGTGAGGCCACCACCTGCGTCAGCCGCCCGTCCTGCTCGCGAAACGTCGTCCGGAACGACTCATGCCGTCGCACGATTTCCTGGAGGCTGAGCCTGAGGGAGTCGACATCCAGCGGACCGTCGAATCGCAGCCCCAGGTGGACATGGAAGCGAGCACTCCCCGGCTGGAGCTTGTTGAGTCGCCAGAGCTGCTGCTGGCCCAGGGATGCGGGAGTCGCACCGCCGGGCGCCCACGTCGACTCGGCGGACTCGCTCGGAGGTGCCTGGGCGAACAGGTCTCCCGGCGAAGCCAGGGCACGCGCCAGGGCTTCGATGGAGCGCTGCTCCCAGAGGAAGGACAGGGTGAGCGGCAAACCCAACCATTGCTCCAGGTCATGCGCCAGGGAGATGGCCCCCATGGAGTCGAGCCCCTGCTCCACCAGGGGACGCCGCGTGTCGATGGAGGCCGCGGGCATCTGCCAGTAGAGGGCGAGCCACTCCACCACCCAGCCCTCGATGGTCACATTGTGAGCAGGCAGCCGGGATTCGTTCTTCACGCAAGCACTTCCACTCCAGTTGAGGTGGGTGCGTGACCGGGCGACGTCAAGGACTGCTTCCAATAGTCTGACATTCAGGCGTGCACGAGCAGACGCGGCCCGCCACCGGGCGTCACCTGCCAATCCCTCCCGTTCCGATACACGCGCGCCCAGGTGCTCCACGGTCCAGGGTCGCTGTCCAATGCCTTGCGGAAGGCCCCACGCGGCTCACCGTGCCTGGCGAAGCGCGCGTCGAAGTCGGAGTCCACCAGCGCGTCCACCGCCCGGGCCACATGGGGAAAACGCGGCGTGGCGAGCGCCCGCATCCGCTCGGCCACTGGAGGCCCCTCGCCCTGCTGAGCACCGAAGGCCTGCTCCTCGATGGTGAACCCGAGCACGTCGTCGAGCAACGCGAAGGTGGCCTGGCCCACCTCCTGCCTCGCCCTCACCCCCGCGCATGGCAACGCCTTCATCGTCCCCATGGGGGACGGCATCATCACGGACGCCCGGCACGAGCACACGCCCCTCAAGGAGCCGCTCCCCCTGGACGAGCTGCGGGCGAGCCTCACGCGCGTGGCGGGCTCCGACTTCGGGATGCGAGAACCCCGGTGGCTGTCGCGCTTCGGCAACGAGACGCGGCTGGCGGAGGCGTACCGGCAAGGACGCGTGCTGCTCGCCGGTGACGCCGCTCGCCGAGCACCTCGGAGGACTCGATGTCGCCTACCCGGACGCGCCCGTGCCTTCGCCCCACCGGGCGCTGCCCTCACTGCCGGGTTGGACGGGCGGGGGCCGCTCTGCACGCGAAGGGCGGCCCCCACCCGCCCACCCGACGGGAGCCCGCGCCAGGCTGGACACCGAGGCTGGAGGTGCTGGAACTCGACATTTCCGACGACGCCACCCCGCTCCACGGCCTGGGAGGGCTGCTGATTCGTCCAGAGGGACACGCCGCATGGGCCTGGGCGGCCGGGCGGTGAAGTCGTTGTGGGACGTTTCACTCTGGCGTGAGACTTCACGCATACCGAGACGCGTCATACGACTCTGCTAGGCTCGCGAGCCTTCAGAGGTTCCCCCTGCAGACACGCATCACGACAGGTGCCTTCCGAGCACTGGGTACGGCCGCCCTGCTCTTCCTGCTTCCCTGGGTCGTCTATGGCAGCGCCATCTCCCTGGACTATGGCCTGCGCGACGACTACGCGATTCTGAGGGAGGCCCGCGAGGAGCCTGGGAAGATTCTGCGGGTGTGCGGCGCCATGGGCCGTCCGCTGTACGGCTGGCTCCTGGAGCGCTCCACGCGTGAAGTCGACGACGTGGACGGGCTGGGCGGCCTGCGGGCCCTGGGCGTGCTGGGGCTGGCCCTGCTGTCACTCGCGCTCTACCTCCTGTTCCGGGCCGAGGGGTGGCGGAGGTCTCCCGCCGCGCTGCTCGCCGCCTTCCTCATCGTGATTCCCTCCGCGCAGGTGGTCGCCAGTTGGAGCATCTGCTGGCCCCAGGCGGTGGCGCTGCTCTTGAGCGTGGGGGCGTTCGCCCTGGCGCGAAGAGGCGTGGGCACCTCGACGGGCGGGGCGCGGAGCGTGACCTGGTGCGTGGGCGGGGTAGCGGCCCTGGCCGCGTCGACGCTCATCTATCAGGCGAGCGGTCCGTTCTACGCGGTGCTGCTCGCGGCGGCGCTGGTGACGCGGCGGTTCGACGACGTGCGCGCGTCCGCGCGCTGGCTCGCGAGCCACGTGCTCGTCGTGGGCGGGGGACTGGGGCTGGCGTATGTCGTCACCCGGATGACGTTCGCGCTGGGGGTGTTCACCCCGTCGCCGCGCATGGTGCTGGAGCGGCACTTCGTGGCCAAGGCGGTCTGGTTCGTCACCCAGGTGCTGCCCAACGCCCTGGCGCTGAATGCGCTCAACGACACGGACGCCGCGCCCTCGTGGGGGTACTGGCCCATGGTGGGCGTGACGCTGACGGTGCTCGCGCTGGGGCTCGTCGTCGAGGGGCGCCGCACGGGACGCGTTGGCGTGGGGACGTGGGTGGTGTCGCTCGTGGGCCTGTCGGGCGTCGCGTACTGCGCGAGCCTGCTCGCCAGCGAGCGGTGGCCCACGTACCGCACCCTCTATGCCCTCACGGGGGTGTGGAGCGTGTTCTTCTTCGCCGCCATGGTGAAGCTGGGGGACCGGTTTCCCACGCGGGGACCTCGCGTGGCCGTGGCGTTGCTGGGCGGGTTCGTCGCGGTGAGCGCCCTGCTCGCGCATCAGCAATCCGTGGAGCTGTTCGCGGTGCCGCAGGAGCGGGAGCTGGCGCTGATGCGGCAGGGGGCCTCCGCCATCGTCCCCGCGCGCAAGCCGCGCGTCTTCGTCCTCACCGCGCGGCAGGGAGACTCCGCCGCGTCCCAGCGCTATCTGGACGAGTTCGGCTCCGTGTCCGTCGACACCGAGTGGGTGGCCAAGGAGCTGCTCGCCACCGCCGTCCGGGAGCGCTTCCCCCAGGAGAAGGACACGCGGAGCCTCTACCGCTTCGCCGCGGGTCCCGTCCTGCCCGAGTCCCGCGCGTACGACATCCTCGTCGACATGCGCCAGCTGAGGGCTTCGCCGCCCAGGCTCATCCAGCTCGCCCGCTGAGGCGTGTCCACAGCGAACCGGAAATGACACGTCCCCGTTGACGCGGGGGCGCAGGGGCGGCATGCAACGGGACCGTGCCCTCCTACGAAAAGATTTTCGAGAACAACCGCCGCTGGTCCGCCGACAAGACGAAGGACGACCCGCAGTACTTCGAGCGTCTGTCCGCGGAACACAACCCGGAGTACCTCTACATCGGCTGCTCCGACAGCCGGGTGCCCGCCAACGAAATCATGGGCGTGGAGCCGGGGGACGTCTTCGTCCACCGCAACGTCGCGAACCTGGTCAACAACGTCGACCTGAACGTGATGTCGGTCATCAACTACGCGGTCCGCCACCTGTCGGTGAAGCGCATCATCGTCTGCGGCCACTACGGCTGTCAGGGCGTGAAGGCGGCCATGCAGCCCAAGGATTTGGGCATCCTCAACCCGTGGCTGCGCAACGTGCGCGACGTCTACCGGCTCCACAAGGCGGAGCTGAACACGTTCACGGACCCCGAGGCCCGCTATGCCCGGCTCGTGGAGCTGAACGTCACCGAGCAGTGCATCAGCATCGTCAAGACGGCCGCCGTGCAGCGCAGCTACGTGGAGAAGGGCTTCCCCACCGTGCACGGCTGGGTGTTCGACATGCGCACCGGCCTCTTGCGAGACCTGGAGCTGGACTTCCCCAAGCTGCTGCGCGACGTGCAGGAGGTCTACAACCTCACCGACAAGGACTCGATTTTCTAGCTGGGACAAGACAGAGCGTTGCTTGTTATCAATGGATTGGAAGTCTTCCGGTTTTTACACACCCCCTGGAAGACGACACCTCCATGCTCTCCACACCCCCTCGTCGAGCGGTCTGCCTTGCGTTGTTCCTTCCCTTCCTCGGAGCCTGCGGCCCCGCCTCCCGGCCCGAGGAAGCCCCACCGCCTTCCACGACAACGGAGGCGGGCCTCCAGGTCAGCACGCTCGTCGCACCGGGCAGCGTGTGGAGATATCGCGACACGGGCGTGGACCCGGGCGCGGGCTGGACGGCGGTGGGCTACACGGACACGGCGTGGAAGCAGGGCTCCGCGCAGCTCGGCTACGGCGACGGCGACGAGGCGACGGTCGTGTCCTACGGCCCCAGCACGTCGTCGCGCTACGTGACGACCTGGCTGCGCAAGACGTTCGCCGTCGCGGACCCTTCCCGGGTGAGCAACGTGGTGCTGCGGCTGCTGCGCGATGACGGCGCCATCGTCTACCTGAACGGGCAGGAGGTCCTTCGCAGCAACCTGCCCTCGGGCACGGTGACGGCGTCGACGCTGGCGAGCACCGTCATCGCGGATAGCGCCGAGCTGACCTGGCACAGCACCACCGTGCCCATTAGCGCGCTCATCGCGGGCACCAACGTGCTCGCGGTGGAGGTGCACCAGTCCACGCTCAACTCGTCGGACCTGAGCTTCGACCTGGAGCTGACCGCGGACGTCTCCGCCGCGCCCGCCACGCCGTGCTGGCCGTTGGACCTGCCGGCCCTGAGCACGCTGCGCGCGTCGCCGAAGAAGGTCTTCGCGCACTACTTCTCGCCCTACCCGCTCTCCCTCGACAACCGGGAGCCTTCGGTCGACTACTACGCGCGGCACTACCTGGTGCCCACCGGGGAGAACTCCAAGTTCGCGTACTGCGGCGGGCTGCTCAAGCAGCGGCCCCTGCCCCAGGCACCTCGCGCGGCGGGCGTGGACTACGAGCTGGCGAACTTCGAGCTGGAGGTGCGCCGCGCCTCGGCGCTGGGCCTGGACGGCTTCACCTACGACATCCTCAACCACACCGGCACGCACTGGAACCGCCTGCTGAAGCTGCTGCAGGCCGCGAGCAACGTCGACAGCGGGTTCCGCATCGTCCTCATGCCGGACCTGACCTCCACGTACTCGGGCACCGACGCGGAGGCGCTGACGGCGTTCGTGAACTCCATCGCATCGGTGGCCTCGCACCCGGCGGTGTATCACCTGGACGATGGGCGCCTGCTGCTCGCGCCGTACTACGCCGACAAGCGCACGCCGCAGTGGTGGGCCTCCGTCGTCCAGGCCCTCCAGGCACGCGGAATCCCCTCGGCGCTGTGGCCCGTGTACGTCAACCCGTGGGTGGCGCAGACGAACGCACTCAAGGCGGTGGTGCCGTTGCATGGCACGTCCACCTGGGGCAGCCGGACGCTCTCCGGAGCCTCGGGGCAGTTGGCCAACCCCGGCACGGCGCACGGCATGGGGCTCCAGTGGATGGCACCGGTGGCCTTGCAGGACTCCCGCCCCAAGGACCTCGTCTACACGGAGGCGAACAACTCGCAGGCGCTCCGGGCCCTGTGGAGCGCGGCCATCCAGGGCGGCGCGGACTGGGTGCAGCTCATCACGTGGAATGACTATTCGGAGGCGACGGAGTTCTCCCCGTCCTCCGGCACGCAGTGGGCCGCCTTCGACCTGACGGCGTATTACACCGCGTGGTTCAAGACAGGCGTGCAGCCGCCCATCGTCCGGGATGGGTTGTATTATTTCCACCGGCGGCACTCGACGAGCGCGGCGCCGGACCTGACGAAGCAGAGCGCCGTCTACCGGCTGGTGAATGGCGCGCCCGCGGTGAACGAAATCGAGCTGCTCGCGTTCCTGACGGCGCCGGCGACGCTGGAAATCGAGCTGGCGGGCAGCGTTCAGCGCACGAACGTGGCGGCGGGAATCCAGTCGTTCCGAGTCCCGCTCCAGCAGGGGACGCCGAGCTTCCGGTTGGTGCGCAATGGCGCCACGGTGGCCTCCGTGACGAGCGCCTTCCCCATCAACAACACCATCGTCTACCAGGACATGCTGTACCGCGCGGGAGGAAGCCTCTCCTGTGACCGCTCGCCCTTCCTCCCCTGAGGTCACTCGCGGGTGACGTGAGTCACGGCGTCACCTGGGTCGGCCGTGGATGTTCGACGGCCGGCCCGGCCTGTTGCGCTCGCATGACAACCCACGAGAGTGGCCCGATGCGAAACAGACCGCACTGGAGAATCCCATGACGCGGAACACGCACAGGGTCCAGTCGGGAGTCGACCCGGCCACGTGTCAGTTGCAGCTCGACGGCTTCATGTTCTGAGCCGCGCTACTTCCCCGTGGCGCGGAGCTTCGCCAGTCGCGACTTGTCCAGCTTCGCGACGACGCCGACGCTTCGCCCCGCGAGGTTTGCGACGACGTACTGCACGCTGGTGCCCAACACCTGCGCGCTCTCCGACAACGACAGCCCGTAGTCCTGCTCCAGCCACTGCGTCATGCCGCTGGTCGCCGAGCGCAGCGCATCATCCAGCGAGCCCGCCTGCCCGAGCACCATGAGATGCGTGGGAGACTCCACCCGGGGCATCGACGGCGCCTTGCCGTGCACGACATCCACGGTCAGCTCCACCTCCATCGACGTCTCCAACGCGTACTGTGACGTCTCACCGTCGCCCTGCGCGGCATGGGCATCACCCAGATAGAGCAGCGCCCCCGGCTGGAAGACAGGCAGATAGACGGTGTTGCCCTCCACCACCTCGTTGAAGTCCATGTTTCCACCGAAGCGCCCCGTGTCTCCGGTGGAGAAGGCAGGCAGACCGAAGCCCGGCGCCACCGCCAGTCCTCCCAGCATGGGACGCAGCGGCACCGTGTAGTCCTTCAGTCGCTCCGTCGGCGTCTCAGGGCTCGCGACGCCCTTCTCCCAGTCCAGCGTCCAGCGCACGGGCTTGCCCAACTCCGTCGCCTTCGCCGCCAGCGCGGGCGTCATCGCCCTTCCGACGATGCTGTCGAGACTGTCCGCGTGACGCCGATTCAAGCGCACGCGCTTCAGGTGGATGACCAGCGTGTCCCCAGGCCGCGCATCCCCGATGAAGAACGGCCCCGTCTGGGGATTTCCGAAGAGCGCCTTCGTGACGCCGTGCTCATCCACGCCACCAGAGTCGAGCGTGGTCGTCTTCAGCGTGTCACCCGCCCAGAGCGTCAGCACCGGCTCGCGCGTCGCGGAGAACTCGTTGGACCAGGTGGTGGGCTTGAACTCGTGGCGACGCGGAGGCCCCGAGGGACGCTCGGCGATGCGCCGGGCGGTGAAGGCATGCTTCACCCGCGCCTGGGCGTTGTTCGTGTCGGGCATGTCCGCGGTGCCCCGCATCGTGTCCCCGCTCACCTTGCCCGTGAAGATGTAGCGCGCCTTGTTTGAGTCCGTGACGGTGAAGCGGACCTCCTGGCCCGTCCGCTCACCCTCCAACGTGTCCCCGTCGAACTCGCCCCCCAGCCGCTTGCCCGTCCGCTCCAGCGACAGGGCCTGATAGAGCGGATTGCCCCACAGGTCCGTCGTGACGACCCACTGCTCCTTCACGGGGGCCTGCGCGAACACCAACCAGGGAACACAGCAGAGGAGCAACGTCACGGCGGGGCGGGTCATGTCGAAGGTCACCATGCCATCGGAGTGCACCCCGCGCATCGTCCAAGCGAGCCTGACGCCAGGCGTGAAGGTCCCGCATCCACGCCATTCGCGGGAATACCTCACGGCAGGCGAGCCAGGCGTCACTGGACAAGGCAGGTCGTCACGCTAGCGTCGCACCCACCCCGCGCCTCCACGCGGTGCGAGGTGACGAGACATGACGGCCCTGAGCCACACCTATCAGTACAGCGGCCCTTCGGAGCTCGTGGCCGAGGAGCGCGGACAGGCGCTGCGCCTCATGACCTCCGGCGGCGGCGCGCCCCGGCCGTACTTCTTCGAGGGGCGCCTGCTCCAACCCCGGCTGACGGCGCTGTCGCTGCGCGCCCTGTCCCGCGTGGTGGGGACGCGCTTCCATGTCCCTCCCGCCATGCTGCACCGCATCCTGCTCGAAGCCGACCCGGTGGTGACATGCGGACGCGGCATGCTGCGTTTCGAGGGGTTCTCCGGCTGCGCCAGCACCTATGCCCGCGTGGACCTCACGCCGTCGGCCTACGAAGGTGACGTCGCCTCGTTCGGCACCACCAACGTGGACTTCAACGCGCCGATGCGTGCGGCGTTGGCCACCGTGCGCGCTGAGGAGCCGCTCGCGCTGTCCGTGGGCCACGCGGAGGTGGCGCTCCAGCGCGGCGAAGCACGGGTGGTGGAGCGCAAGGTGCCGCTGCCGCTGCGCTGGCTCAAGGGCTTCGCCGAGGTGCAGGCGTACCTGTCCCGCCTCACGCCCTTCGCGGAGCTGCCCGCGACGGAGGCCCTGCGCTTCCTGCGCGGCCTTCCTCGAACACGCACCGACAAGCGCCCGCACTACCTGGTGCCCCAGGGGCGCTCGGTGCGACTGAGCTCGACGGCGGCGACGGGCGCGATGCGCCTCACCGGCCTGGAGCGCTTGCGCGTGCTGGAGGACCTGGTCCCCTTCGCGAAGCGACTCATCCTGCACGCGGACCCTCGGGGACAGGCCAGTGCCTTCGTGCTCGACATGGGCGTCCTGCGCTTCACCCTCGCGCTCTCCGGCGAGGTGTGGCGTGGCTTCTCCGGCGAAGGGCAGACGCTGTCGGCCCTGGCACAGCGCCCCGCCGTGGAGCAGGTGCTGTCCACGCTGCGCGCGGAGCTGCGCTGGGAGGCCGTGCTGGAGCCCCGCGCGCTGGCGAGCAAGCTGTCCGCGCCCGAGGACCTCGTGTGGCACGGTCTCCAGGTGCTCGGCGTCAGGGGACTGGTGGGCTTTGATTCGCAGACGGCCGCCTTCTTCCACCGGGAGCTGCCCTTCGACCTCGAGCAGGTGGAGGCTCTCGCACCCCGCCTCTCCGACGCACGCGCGCTGCTGGAGGCGGGTGCACTGGAACCGGACGCCTCTACCCCGAACGCCTGGTGGGTGCGCGGCGCGGACGTCACCTACCACGCCCTGCTGGACGCGGATGGAGAGCCGCTGCGCTGTGGCTGCCCCTGGTTCTCCCGCCACGCCCTGGAGCGAGGCCCCTGCAAACACCTTCTCGCGGCGCAGCTACACGCCCAGCGCGCCGAGGACCCCGACGCCTCATGACGACCTCGCCCCTCGATGCGCTGCTCGCCGCTCCCAGCCCCGCCGCCTGCGCCACTCTGCTGGAGGGGCTGACTCCGGCGCAGCGAAGACAGCTCGGCCCCGAGGCACTCAAGCGGGACAAGGCGCTCCGGGACGAGCACTGGTCGGACTCCCGCGAGGAACAGGCGCTCCGGCGCGAACGCTCCCGGGTGCTGGCCATGTTGTGTTTCTTCACCGTCCCGCCTTCGGACTGGACGCCCCGCCTCCTCGGTGCCCTTCCCGAGGAGGCCGCCGACCTGGCCGCGAAGCTGCGACCGGACTGGCTGGAAGACGCGGCCGAGCGGCTCGTCGCGCTCGCCCCGTCCTACTTCTGGGTGGCGCGCATGCTCATGCGCAAGGGGGTGTCCCGTCGCCCCACCCATGACAACTACACCACGGGCATGCTCTTCCTGGACACGCGCTTCCATCCGAACCCCTTCGACACGGACCCGCGACTGCTGGAGCACGAGGCGTGGCGCCTGTTCGAGGTCGAGGGCAGCGGAGAGCTGAGCCTCGCGGCGAAGGACAAGTACACCTTCGAGGACAAGACCTGGGCCTCCGTCTTCTTGCGGCACATGCGTCAGGGCACGCTGGAGCGAGGGCGCCTGCTGGACGCCACGCTGGGAGCACTGGAGCGCGACTTCGCGGCGTTTCGCGCGGGCTGGTTCTCCCGCTTCCACGAGGCCCTGGAGCCAACCCCCGAGGAGCTGGCGCGACACAGGGACCGCTATCTGCGCCTCCTGGGCAGCTCCATCCCCGCGACGGTCAGCCTCGCGCTCGACGTCGTCACCGCGCTGGAGGCCCGCGAGCCCTTGCCCGTGGACTCCGCCCTGCCCGCGCTGGAGCCCGTGCTGCTGGCCCGGCACAAGGGGACCGCGCAGCAGGCGGTGAAGCTCCTCAAGGCACTCGGCGAGCGCGAGTCCGGCGCTTCCCGTGAGCGAATCACGGGGGCCCTGGCCTCCGGCCTCGCGCACGAGGCCGTGGACGTGCAGAAGGCCGTGCTGAAGGCGCTGGAGTCCCTGGCGAAGACGCCCGACGCGGCCCTTCGCACCGCCGTCGAGGAGCGGGTGGACGGCGTGGCCGCCTCGCTGAAGAAGCACGTCCAGGCATGGCTGGGTGAGAGCACGCGCCCCACGGCTTCGGAACCTCCCAGGACAGCGGACAAGAAGAAGCCCTCCGGGGAGCCTCGCGCGCCGGCCTCACCCACGGACGCGCGCTTCGCGGTGACGCCCATCGCGAGCCTCGACGAGCTGCTCTCCGCGCTCTCCACCTGCATCGAGGACGCGGGCAATCCGATGGAGGTCGAGCGCGTGCTGGATGGCGTGGCCCGACTGGGCCGACAGCGCCCCGACGACTTCGCGCGGCGGACCTCCGCCCTGGCGAAGCGCGCCAGGAAGCTGAGCGCGAAGACATATGGAGAATCCTTGGCGGTTCGCCTCGCGGGCCTCGCGCTCGCATGGCTCGCGTCCCCGGGCGAGGCCCACTCCACGCTGCGCGAGGTTCCCGAGCCGGCGCTCACGCCCGGACACGAGGTGTTCCTGCCACTGCTGAGCGAACGCATCTCCGAGCTCGCGAGGGCCCTGGACGCGGGACGTGAAGAGGGCCTGTTGTCCATGCCCACCCATGAGGGCGGGTGGCTTGCTCCGGAGACGCTGGTGGCGCGCCTGCTGGCGCGCGCACCCGAGGCGGAAGAGCCCCCGCTCGCGGACCTGTGTCTCGCCCTGTGTCGGCTCGCTCCCGTTCGAGACTCGAAGGCCCTGGAGTCGCTGAAGCAGTCGAGCCGCTCGCGAAGTGACGCATTCAAGCTCGTCGCCTGGGCCCTGGGGCTGGGCAAGAGCGCACCTGACACAGTGGACGTGAGTGTGTCGGTGGCGCGGAGGCATCGGGGTGAAACGCCGGAGTCGGAGCACACCTTCACCGTCAAGGCGCGACGCTCCGGCAAGTTCACCTTCCACGACCTGTTCATCTCGACGTCGCCCAAGCCCATCGCGCCAGGGAAGCTCAAACGCCAGGACATTCCGGGCCTGATGCTCATCAAGGAAAACGGCGGCGGCGGCAAGCCCTACCCGCGCTGGGCGGCGACGCTCTGGCCCTCGGGACTGGAGGCGTTCTTCGCCAGCCACGCGGAGGAGCTGGCCATGAACATCGACTGGAGCGAGGCCAACTGGAGCAACGTCGTCGCGTACGAGCAGTTGCTTCACCCCTGGCTGCGCCTGGGCTCCATGGCCCGGCTGGTGCTCGCCATGGGTCTGGCGACGAAGGAGCCTGGTGAGCATGGCGTGAGCGTGGACGCCGCCATCTCCGCGCTCGCCACGGGGAGACTCACCGCCGAGGAGCTCGGGGAGATGCTGCGCGAGTTGCGCCCCACGGGGCTCATCAACCTCAAGCGCCTGTCCATGACGCTGGCGCGGGTGGCCAGTGCCTCGGAGGAACATGCCGCGCAGGTGGCCCTCGCCATCCAGCGCGCCCTGAGGAAGACCTCGGAGGACACCGCCCCTCGCGACGAGGGCACGCTGGTGAAGCTGCTGCTGGAGTTGCTGGCCCAGACGGAAGGCCGGCTCACGGACGCCGAGGCGTGGGACTACCTCCAGGGCACATCCCACCGGAAGACCTTCGAGGCGCTGGCGCCTACTGCTTCTTCAACTGCTCCCCCACCGCCCCCAGCAGCGCGTCGAACGACTCCTCGAAGAGCCTGACGCCGTCCACGGACAGCCGCTCCGTGATGGACTTCATCGACACGCCGCTCGCCTCCAACTGACGCATCGTCTCCCTGGCGCCCGCGACATCTTCCACCAGGCTGGTGCGCACCTTGCCGTGGTCCCGGAAGGCGTCGATGGTCGCCGGGGGCATGGTGTTGACGGTGTCGGGGCCGATGAGCTCTTCCACGTAGAGCACATCGCGCAGCTTCGGGTTCTTCGTGCTGGTGCTCGCCCACAGCACGCGCTGCGCGCGCGCGCCCTTCGCGGCGAGGGCCTTCCAACGTGCGCTGCTGAAGAGCTCCTGGTAGATGCGATAGGCGAGCCTCGCGTTGGCGATGGCCACCTTGCCGCTCAGTGCCTCCAGCGTCTTGCGCTGCTCGGCGGAGGCGCCCGACTTGAGCCGCTGCTCGATTTCCTTGTCGGCCGCCACGTCGATGCGGCTGACGAAGAACGAGGCCACGCTGGCCACCGTGCTCAAGTCTCCACCCGCCTTGGCGAACTTCTCCAGCCCGGACAGGTACGCCTCGGCGATCTGCCGATAGCGCTGCTGACTGAAGAGGAGCGTCACGTTGATGTTGAGCCCCTCCGTGATGAGCTGCTGGAAGGCGGGCACCCCGGCCTCCGTGCCAGGGACCTTGATCATCACGTTCGGTCGCGCCAGCGTCTTCCAGAGCCGCCGGGCCTCCTCGAGCGTGGCCTGCGTCTGGTTCGCGAGCCGGGGAGAGACCTCCAGCGAGGCGAAGCCATCCTTCCCCTTCAGCGCGTCATAGACGGGCCGGAGGATGTCGGCGGCGCCCTGGACGTCGCGCACCGCGAGCTGCTCGTAGACGTCATTGGCGGAGAGCCCCTTGGCGCGCGCCGCCACGAACAGGTCCGCGTAGTCCTCGCTGCCCGACACCGCCTTCTGGAAGATGGTGGGGTTGGAGGTGAGGCCCTTGAGCCCATCCTCGTCGATGAGCTTCTTGAGCGTGCCCTGGGTGATGTAGCTCCGCTGGAGGTTGTCCACCCAGACGGCCTGGCCGAACTCCGCGAGCTGACGCAGTGGATTCATTGGGACGTTCCTCCCCTGGTCCTCAATCTGCCCATGCCACGTTCGCCCGTGAGCGGGCCTGCGCCCAGGAGCCCCCCCGCCGGGCTGCTCTCCGAAGAGAGGACCCTCGGACCCTCCCTCCCCTTCATGGCCGCGCCGCTTCACCAGGGACTCCACCGTCAACACCCTACGGGGGTCCCCAGCCCGGAGAGAGACGATGGCAGACACACTGGCAGAGCTCGCGGCGCAGCTTCGAGTCGACAGCATCCGAGCGACGACCGCGGCGGGCTCGGGACACCCCAGCTCCTCCATGTCCGCGGCCGACATCGTCGCGGTGCTGTTCCAGAAGTACCTGCGCTTCGACTTCCAAAACCCGAAGGCCCCCGACAACGACCGCTTCGTGCTCTCCAAGGGCCACGCCTGCCCGGTCCTCTATGCGGCGTTCAAGGCGGTGGGCGCCATCGACGACGCGGAGTTGCTGTCGCTGCGCAAGCTCGGCAGCCGGCTGGAGGGGCACCCCAACCCGCATGTGCTGCCGCTCGTGGACGTGGCCACCGGCTCGCTCGGCCAGGGGCTCGCCGTGGGCGTGGGCATGGCGCTGATGGCGCGGCTGGACCAGCGGAGCTTCCGCACCTACGTGATGATGGGCGACAGCGAGACAGCGGAAGGCTCGGTCTGGGAGGCGTTCGACAAGGCCTCGCACTACCAGCTCGACAACCTCTGCGCCCTCATCGACATGAACCGCCTGGGCCAGAGCGGGCCGACGGAGCTGGGCTGGAACGACGAGGCCTATGTCGCGCGGGCCCGCGCCTTCGGCTGGCACGCGCTCGCCGTGGACGGACATGACCTGGGCGCCATCGACCGCGCCCTCGCGGAGGCCCAGTCCACGAAGGGCAAGCCCACCTGCCTCATCTTCAAGACGGAGAAGGGCCACGGCTACTCGCTCATCGCGAACAAGGAAGGCTGGCACGGCAAGCCCCTGCCCGAGGACAAGGCGCGCGAGGCCATCCAGGAGCTCGGCGGTGAGCGTCACCTGCGCATCGAGGTGAAGAAGCCTGAAGCGACCCGCCCCGCCCCCCAGGAGTCGGCCGCGCCGTTGAAGCTGCCGGGCTACGCCACCGACGAGAAGGTCGCCACCCGCAAGGTCTACGGCGATGCCCTGAAGGCGCTCGGTGACGCGCACCCGGACCTCGTCGCGTTGGACGCGGAGGTGTCCAACTCCACGTACTCGGAGGAGCTGCGGGAGGCCCATCCCCGGCGCTACTTCGAGATGTACATCGCCGAGCAGAACATGGTGTCCAGCGGCGTGGGCATGGCGGTGCTGGGCAAGCGCGTCTTCATCAGCACCTTCGCGGCCTTCCTGTCGCGCGCGTATGACCAGATTCGCATGGCGGCCGTCTCCAACGCGACGCTGCACCTGTGCGGCAGCCACGCGGGCTGCTCCATCGGCGAGGACGGCCCCTCGCAGATGGGACTCGAGGACCTGGCGATGATGCGCGCCGTCGCGGGCAGCACCGTGCTGTACCCGAGCGACGCCAACCAGACGGCCGCGTTGATGGCCCACCTGGTGGACCTGCCCGGCATCAGCTACCTGCGGACCACCCGCGCGAAGACGCCCGTCCTGTACTCGGCCACCGAGAAGTTCCCCATCGGCGGGTGCAAGGTGCTCCGACGCTCCGACAAGGACGTGGCGACGATTGTCGCCGCGGGCATCACCCTGCACGAAGCGCTGGACGCGCATGCGCGGCTCCAGGAGTCCGGTGTCTCCGTGCGCGTCATCGACCTCTACTCCGTGAAGCCCGTGGACGTGAAGACGCTGCGGCAGGCCGCGCGGGAGACCCAGGGGCGGCTCATCGTCGTCGAGGACCACTGGGCCGAAGGCGGACTCGCGGACGCGGTGCTCGAAGCCTTCTCCGACGAGCCCCAGCCGCTGCCTGTCGTGAAGCGCCTGGCGGTGCGCACCCTGCCCGGCTCCGGCAAGCCCGAGGAATTGTTGAGCGCGGCCGGCATCGACGCGGAGCACATCGTCCAGGCCGTCATGGCCCTGAAGGACGCTCCGGGCCCCACCGACGCTCCCGAGGCGAAGGCGTCGCGTCCTCGTGGACGAAAGAACGCATAGCCGGGGGCTCCAACAGGGGCCGTCGGACGTGCGAGAGTCCCACCCTCGATGACCTACGACCTTCAGTCCCTCACCGAGCTTTCCACCCTCGAAAACCTCGTGAGCACCCAGGGCGTGGCGGCGTTGCTCGCCACCCTGGACGAGGTACTCGCGCGCACGCCGCCCGACGCGCTCGTGTTGAAGGAAGACGGTCCCGCCGTCGGCCCCAGGACGCTGCGAGTCCTCCGCAAGGCCGTCGAGTTCGACGCCACCTTCCTTCAAGCGCACCCCGAGGCCCTCTTCCAGAGCCTCTACAACCGCCTTCGCTGGCACGACGCGCCCGACGCCGCCACGCACTTCGCGCCCGAGAGCCAGGGCCCGTGGAGCCATCCCGACGCGCATCTGTTCGCGCTCGCGAACCACTGGCGGAAGCAACGGGACGCGGCGGGCGCGGCGCCCTGGGTGGAGTCCCTGCTGCCGCTGCGCGGCGCCCTGGAGAGCGCGGACTCGCTCTTCTGGCACGACGCCCAGGTGCTGTGCGCGGCCTACAGCCCGTCGGGGACAAAGCTCGCCACCGGCTCCTGGTCCGACGACGGCAACGTGCGCGTCTGGGACGTGGCCACCGGCGAGTGCCTCCAGGTGATGGCGGGCCACGAGGGCGAGGTGCGGGGCCTGGCCTGGAGCGCGGACGGAACGCGACTGGCATCAGGCTCCAGGGACCATGACGCCCGCATCTGGGATGTGGAGACCGGAGCGCTCCTGAAGGAGTTTCCGGGTCAGGAGGGACAGGTGACCTCGGTCGCCTTCAGTCCGGATGGACGCCTGCTCGCCACCGGCAACCTGGGGTGGCGCGTGCACGTGTTCGACGTGGACTCCGGCCGCCCGGTGAAGACGCTGAAGGGACATGAGCAGTCCGTGCTGAGCCTGTCCTTCCACCCGTCGGGGCGCTGGCTCGCGAGCGGCGGCTCCGATTCCACGCTGAGAATCTGGGACACCGCGACGTGGACGCAGGTGGAGCGCATCGCCTCCGACGGATACGTCGACACGGTGGAGTTCAGTCCGGATGGCGAGTGGATTGCCTGGGCGGTGTTCGAGGGCATCGCCGTGGCGGACACCCGGACGTGGACCCGGCTGCCGGGCACGCGCGGCGAGGGGCGCTACTCCCAGGTCGCCTGGCTCGGAACGAGCCGGCTGGGTCTGCTGTCCTACAACCGGGTGGAGGTCGTGGACGTCCGCGAAGGCACCTCCTTGTGGTCCAGGCCCTACCCCTCCGATGGCCATCAGCGCGGCGCGGCCTTCTCTCCCGACGGCAAGCACTTCGCGTTGACGGCGGCCGATGGCGGCCTGCTCGTGAGCGACCTCTACACTTCGCCGCCGCCCGTCCTCCTGGCGGAGCCGCATCGCATGAAACAGCTCTGGGGCCAGCCAGAGGGGGGGCTCGCCATCGCCCAGCGGTTCGACGCGTGGCTCGCCATCGACGCCCAGGGGCGCGTTCGCAACTGTCCTCCCGACCTCGACGAAACACCCATGCAGCCGTGGTGCTTCAGTCCCGATGGGACCCTGGCCGCCTATGGCATCCATCTCATGATGGAGACGCCCGCCCGGCGCGGGGTCCGGTTGCTCGACGCGAAGAGCCTGACTCCGGTGCGGACCCTGTTCGCCAGGCCGCTGGACCCGAACGACACGAAGAAGCGCCTCAGCATGAAACAACCGCTGGCCTTCTCTCCGGACGGCCAGTGGGTGGCGGCGGCGCTCGAGTATGGGTGCGTGCGAATCTGGCGCGTCTCCGATGGAGCCCTGCTGCACACCCTGCGCGGCGCGAAGGGACCCGTCACCCTGGTGACCTTCACCCCGGACGGCGCCCACGTCGTGTGTGGCTATTCCGAGGACGCTCGCGTGTGGGTGTACGAGGTGACGAGCGGCAGGAACGTCCTGACCACCCGGACCCTGCTGGAGCCCGAGCCCGCGTACGCGGCGGCGACCCGCGCGCCTCGCATCGCCGTGGGACGCGCCTCTGGAGAGCTGGAGGTCTACGATTTGACGACGGGCTCACTGCGGCTCATCCAGGTCAGCAACGACGACATCGTGGCCGTGGGGCTCTCCGCGGATGGCTCGCTCGTGGCGGCCTGTGGGTCGGACAGGCGAGTGCGCCTCTTCGATGTCCAGACGGGCGCGCTCAAGTACGAGCTGCCGCATCCGTCCCTCCCCTTCTCCGTGTCCGTGGGAGAGGACCTGCTCGTCACCCAGTCCAATGACCAGGTGACGCGCCTCTTCGACCTGGCCACGGGCGCGCCTCGCGAGGAGTTGCCTGGCAGCGCCACTCCGGAAGACGTCACGCGTCGCCGGTTCTGGGAAGTCCTGGGCGAGGGGCCCGTCTCCTTCCATCGCCAGGAGGACCCCACGCCCCTGACGCACTTCCAGGATGGGCTGGAGGAGACCGTCATCCTGCGGGAGGGACTGGTCGTGGCCCGGGGTCGGAGCATCAAGGACTTCCTCTATGTGCTGAGGATTCACGCCCCCACCGGAGGGAATTGATTCCGGGCGGCGGACGGGAAATGCGCCAGTTCAGGCCAGGGGGGCTCTACGGGGTGAAGTCCTCATCCCCCACCCCTGGAGCACCCCATGGCCTCGTGGCTTGATCTCTCATTCCGACGCCCCCCCGTCGTGACGACTCCCGTGGAG
>NZ_VIFM01000360.1 GCF_006636215.1 Myxococcus llanfairpwllgwyngyllgogerychwyrndrobwllllantysiliogogogochensis
CCCTTGCACCCGCCCCAAGTCTCGCCACGCACACGGCCATCCATCCTTTCGGAAGGTCCGCCCCGAGTCCCGCAACGAAGAAGGGCCGGCCCCCCCCGTGTGTGGCGGGAGTACCGGCCCTCTGCTTCAACACCCGGGCCTCACGGCCCCGGCGTTACGACTGGCGGAACTCGGCGTCCACCACGTCGTCCTTCTTCGCGCCCGGCTGAGCCCCGGGAGCAGCACCCGGAGGCGGCTCGCCACCCGGCGCTCCACCGGTGGCCTTGTACATCTCCTCCGCGGCCTTGTAGCTGGCGGCCTGGAGCTTCTCGAGCGCGGCCTTGATGGCGTCCTTGTCCTGGCCCTCGCGCACCTTGTTGAGCTCCGCCACGCTGTCCTCAAGCGCCTTCGCCACGTCCGGAGTGAGCTTCTCCTTGTTCTCCTTGACGAGCTTCTCCGCGGCGTAGGACTGGGCCTCCGCCTGGTTCTTCAGCTCCACCAGCTCGCGGCGCTCCTTGTCGGCCGCCTCGTTCGAGCGGGCGTCGGCGACCATCTTCTCCACCTCGTCCTTCGCGAGACCGGACGAGTGGGTGATGGTGACCTTCTGCTCCTTGCCGGTGGCCTTGTCCTTGGCGTTGACGTTGAGGATGCCGTTGGCGTCGAGGTCGAACGTCACCTCGATCTGCGGCACGCCGCGCGGCGCCGGGGGCAGGCCCGTCAGGTGGAAGCGGCCCAGGCTCCGGTTGTCGTTCGCCATCTCGCGCTCACCCTGGAGCACGTGGATCTCCACCTGCGACTGGCCATCCGCGGCCGTGGAGAACGTCTCCGACTTGCGCGTGGGGATGGTGGTGTTGCGCTCGATGAGCTTGGTCATCACGCCACCCAGCGTCTCCACGCCCAGGCTCAGCGGCGTCACGTCCAGCAGGAGGATGTCCTTCACCTCGCCGGAGAGCACACCCGCCTGCACCGCCGCGCCGACGGCGACGACCTCGTCCGGGTTCACCGAACGGTTCGGCTCCTTGCCGAACAGCCGCTTCACCGCTTCCTGCACCTTCGGGATGCGCGTGGTACCGCCCACGAGCACGACCTCGTTGAGGTCCTTGAGGTCCACGCCCGAGTCCTTCAGGCACTTGCGGCACGGCTCCAGCGAGCGCTCGATGAGGTCATCGATCATCGCCTCGAACTTGGCGCGCGTGAGCTTCAGGTTGAGGTGCTTGGGACCGGTCGCATCCGCCGTGAGGAACGGCAGGTTGATGTCCGTCTCCGTCGCGCTCGACAGCTCGATCTTCGCCTTCTCCGCCGCCTCCTTCAGGCGCTGGAGGACCATCTTGTCCTTGCTGACGTCCAGCCCCGTGTCCTTCTTGAACTCGGAGATCAGCCAGTCCATGATCCGCTGGTCGATGTTGTCACCGCCCAGGTGCGTGTCGCCGTTGGTCGCGAGCACGTCGACCACGCTCTCACCCACCTCCAGGATGGAGATGTCGAACGTGCCGCCGCCGAAGTCGTAGACGGCGATCTTCTCGTCCTTCTTCTTGTCCAGGCCGTACGCGAGCGCCGCGGCGGTCGGCTCGTTCACGATGCGCCGAACCGTGAGGCCCGCGATTTCACCCGCGTCCTTCGTGGCCTGGCGCTGGGCGTCGTTGAAGTACGCGGGGACGGTGATGACCGCCTCCGTCACCTTCTCACCCAGGTAGTTCTCCGCCGCCCGCTTCAGCTTCAGCAGGATCTGCGCGCTGATCTCCGGCGCGCTGTACTGCTTGCCGTCCAGTTCGATGCGCGCGTCACCGTTCGGCCCTCGAGCAACCTTGTAAGGGACGAGCTTCGCCTCCTCGGTCACCTCGTCATGCCGCCGGCCCATGAAGCGCTTGCTGGAGTAGATGGTGCGCTCCGGATTGGTGATGGCCTGGCGCTTCGCCACCTGACCAACCAGTCGCTCGCCGTCCTTGGTGAACGCGACGACCGAGGGCGTGATGCGGCTGCCTTCCTCGTTGACGATGACCTTGGGCTCGCGACCCTCCATGATCGCCACCACGCTGTTCGTGGTGCCCAGGTCGATCCCAATAATCTTGCCCACGGTTCGTATCCTCCGGAAATAACTGCGTTTTCTGCGAAAGCTCCTGATGTACGCCCAACGTAACCACCCACCCCCCTGTGTCAAACCGGAGGTGGCGTCGGGCCCTCTGGCACAAGGTGGTGCTCCCGGGTGCGTAGCGCAGTGCGCACGAGGCTGGTTGCTGCGTCACGTCATCGCCACCTTCACGGCACGGGTGCGTAACGCGCTCTACACCGCCGTCACCTCCAGGTAGCAACCGGGCGACCTTTCGAACAGCAACCAACGCTGCAACCCCTTGGAATGACATGCCTGCCCGCCTGCTGACGCCTCGCGTCACCGGTTGGCAATGAAAGTGCACATTGCGGCGACGCGTCGATGTCGGGTTCCCCCACCCGCACCTACCCTGGAGCCATCCTCATGTTGGTTCAGCCCCTGCGCTCTCCGGACCTCCGCCGCTCCCCGTCGGCGGACGTATCCGCTGAACCGAAGGTCGCGGTGCTCCTCAACGCCAATGCCCGGAAGGTGGACGCCCGGGTGGTGAAGTCGCTGTCGCACGTGGTGCCGGAGCAGGACCTGTTCCTCTCCCGCTCGCAGTTGGACGGCCGCCGCATCGCTCAGACGGTGCTGGAGCGGGGCTATCCCCTGGTCTTCACGGGCGGCGGCGACGGCACGTTCATGGGCTTCGTGAACGAGGTCCTCCAGTTGGTCGGCCCCCGAGGCCGCTTCGCCGGTCAGCAGGCGCCCCGCTTCGGCATCCTCAAGCTGGGCACGGGCAACGGTATCGCCGCCCACGTCAACGCCTCCGGCACCCGGGGCGACGGAATCCTCAACGACGTGCTGCGCGCCCGCACCGGTGAAGTCCCGGGCTTCCGCCCCATGGACCTGCTGATGGTGGATGGGCAGCGCGCGCCCTTCGCGGGGCTGGGCGTGGATGGCAAGGTGCTCAACGACTACATCTGGGTGAAGGAGAACCTGGGCAAGGGGCTCCTCAAGAGCGTGCTGTCCGGCAGCGGCGGCTACTTCTCCGCGGTGGCCTGCAAGACGGTGCCGCACTACCTGACGAACTCCACCTGGGTGGAGTGCGAGGTCGTCAACGGGCAGGCCGGCGAGGCGTACCGCCTGGGCGCGGACGGCCAGCCCATGGGCGAGCCGGTGGCCCCTGGCGAGCTGCTCTTCCGGGGCAGGCTGATGATGGCCGCCGCGGGCACCATGCCCTTCTACGGCTATGGCTTCCGCATGTTCCCCTTCGCGTGTGGCCGGCGCGGCTTCATGCAACTGCGGCTGGGCCAGGTGACGCCCACGCAGGTGCTGGCGAACCTGCCCCGCCTCTGGAACGGGCGCTGGTTCCCCGAGGGCCTGCACGACTTCCACGTCCGCGACGCCACCATCCGCTTCGCGCGCCCCATGCCCTTCCAGGTGGGCGGCGACGCGGCCGGATATCGGGATCAGGTGTCGCTGTCCGTGGCGCCCGAGTCCATCGAGCTCGTCGACTTCAACGGCGCGCTGAACTAGCCCGCTGGGCTGGAAGGGGGCGGCCAGATTGCCGCCCTCCCCCGCCGGGCCGACTAGCCCCTGTCGCGTGAAGCCGGGGGCTTCTCGCCCGGCTCCTTGCGGCGTCCCACCAGGAAGGCGTAGCTGACCGTGGCCTTGCCGTTGCTCTCGCGGTGCAGCGCCAGTTCCTCGCGCAGCGGGGACGCCTGGGAACCCGACATGGGCTTCAGACTGGCCTCCACCTCGCGGTAGTAGTCGTCGAGTTCCACGTCGTGCAGCGTCTCCGCCGACTCCGGCTCGAATCCGCCCAGCTCCAGCGACTGGAGCAACTCGCGCGGCAGCAACAGGGGGGCGCCCAGACGGCGCTCCCAGAGCTCGGCGGCGGCCTTGGGGACGACTCGCGCCACCCTCGCGGGGAAGGTCATTCCCAGCCGCCCTCTTCTCGCCAGGAGCGGCCGCAGGGCCGACAGCGTCCCGCGCAGGGTGTACAGCACCCGGCCCTGGACGAGGATGGCGTCGAAAGCGCCGTCCGGCAGTCCGAGCGAATCCAGGGCCACGCCGCGCACGTCGATGCGGTCCGTCAGCCCTTGATGGCGCACCCGCTCGCGGGCGGAGGAGACCAGGGCCTCGTCCATGTCCGCGGCCAGCACGGTGCAGCCCATCTCCCGGGCGAGCAGCAGCGCCGCGCTGCCATCCGCGCCACACCCGAGCACCAGCACCCGGGCGCCCGGCTCCAGTTGGGCCACCTTGGCGAACCGCCGAGTCACGTCGTCCGAGCTGAACGCGCGCCGGGCGTCCGCGGGGTGGTACAGCGGAAAGGGATCTGCCGGGCTCATGGGCTCCTCATATACCCAACCCCGCCCGGACTTCCAGAGACGGCGCGGGCCCCCCACCCGACAGAGGAGGCCGCGCGCGTCCGGCGTCACAGGTAGTAGACGACGCGCGGGTCCTTTTTCAGCTGTTCATAGATGGAGCGCCGCTGCTCCTCGGACAGCAGGTACACCGACACGCTGAGGGACAGGTACTTGCCCTTGCTGCTGGGCTGCTCGTGGATGGAGTCCGGAGAGATTTCGGAGCCCATCATCTTCCGGAACAAGTCCCTCACGTGCTCGGCGAAGCCGGGCCCCTGCAGGCCCATCACCTTGAAGGTGTAGACCGCGGGGTACTCGATGAGGGGCTTCTTCTCTCCGTCTTCCGGAGGGGTGTCTCCAGGGCCGTCGTTCGTCATGACACGTCTCTTCGCGCAGGCACCCGCGGGTGCCTAGAGCAGGTTGGCGGCGAGCTCGGCCAGGGCACTGCGCTCGCCCTTGGCCATGGTGATGTGCGCGGCGATCTTCTCGCTCTTGAAGCGATTGACCACGTGCACCAGGCCGTTGTTGGTCGAATCCACATAGGGGTTGTCGATCTGGAACGGATCCCCCGTGAGGATGATCTTCGTGTTGTCACCCACGCGGGTGATGATGGTCTTCACCTCGTGAGGCGTGAGGTTCTGCGCTTCGTCCACGATGATGAACTGGTTGGGGATGCTCCGGCCACGGATGTACGTGAGCGGCTCGATTTCCATCAGCCCCAGGTCCAGGAGTTCGTGATAGCCGCGGCCGGCCTTCTTGTCCGCGCGGCTGAGGTTCATCAGGAACTCCACGTTGTCGAAGATGGGCTGCATCCAGGGGTTGAGCTTCTCCTCGACGCTGCCGGGCAGATACCCGATGTCCCGCCCCAGGGGGAAGATGGGACGGCTCACCAGGAGCTTCTGGTAGAGGTTCTCCTCCGTCACCTTCTGGAGCCCCGCGGCGATGGCCAGCAGCGTCTTGCCCGTGCCCGCCTTGCCAACGATGGTGACGAGCTTGATGTCGTCGTTGAGCAGCAGGTCCAGGCAGAAGGCCTGCTCCATGTTGCGCGGACGGATGCCCCAGGTGCCTTCCTTGCTCTGGCGGAGCAGCGGCACCAGCCGGTTCTTGAGCCCGTGCAGGCGCCCCATGGCGGTGTGCGACGGGTTCGTCTCGTCCTTGAGCAGCACCAGCTGATTGGGGAAGAGCGTGTCCACGTCCGGCAGCTCCACCTCCGCGCCGGGCCTGTACATCTGGTCCACCAGCTCCTTGGGGACGAGCCGCTCGGTGAAGCCCGTGTACAGCTCGGTGATCTCCACCCGCTCGGTGTCGTAGTCCTCGGCGATGAGGCCCAACGCGTCCGCGCGGATGCGCAGGTTGGTGTCCTTGGTGATGAAGACGGCCTGGGTGTCAGGCTCCTGCTCCATCAGGTCGATGGCCACCGCGAGGATGCGGTTGTCCATCAGGTTGCTGTCCGCCATGGACAGCGGCAGGTCGCGGTCCGTGAAGCACACGCGCAAGAGGCCGCCCCTCGGCATGGGCACCCCTTCCTTCAGCGAGCCCTCCGCGCGGAAGGTGTCCAGGTAGCGCGCCACCATGCGGGCGTTGCGCCCGAGTTCGGAGAGATCTCTCTTGAACTGATCAATCTCCTCGATGACGTAGATGGGGATGATGACGTTGTTGTCCTCGAAGCCGTAGATGCTGCGCGGATCATGGAGGAGGACGTTGGTATCGAGGATGAAGTTCTTTCGCATCGTGGGTTCGCGCGACCTGATTGGTTCGGGTGCGACCGCTGGGGACCGTGCGACGTGGCTGAGCCTGACGCCCACTCCAATATAGACAGCGGCTCCGACGGAAGCAGCCAGGTTGGCGTCGGAGATGCCGGTTGTTCGAAACCCCACGCCTTGGCGCTCAGTGCGCGAGCACGGGGGCGAGCGGGTCGTACCCCAGCAGCTCCGCCAGCCGCTCGGGGGGCGGCCCCGGGGGCATGCGCTCCCAGGGGAAGCGCTGCTGGAGCGCCTCCTCGTCGAGCGTCACCACCTGTCGCCCCGTCTGCTCGCGCGCCTCGGCCCAGGCCTTGGCGTCGAACGAGCGGATCAGCCGGCGACTGAGCGGCGACAGCATGGGCATGGGGGTGAAGGGGAGCGGCTGCCCTTCCGCGTCGCGCATGCAGCCCAGCTCCACGGCCCACGCGAGCAGCCAGCGAGGGCGCTTGCCGCCAGCGCCGCGCAACGCGAGGAAGCGCCCCTGGGCCGCGCCGTCCACGAAGAGGAAGCGCCGGTCATAGACGCTCGCGGCGGCGAAGGTGGAGGGCGTGAGGGCCAGGGCCTCCGCGCCGATGCGGCGGGCCATGAGCATCAAGAGTTCCAAAAGGGGCGCGGAGAGCGCGAGCCCGGGGTGGCTCTGCCCTGGCAGCGGCGGGCGGTGCCAGTCGAACGAGCGGCCCGGATTCTGGAGCAGCAGCGCGTCCACATAGAGCAGGGGCGCGGTGGCGAGCGCGTCACCGAGGCCGACCTCGGCGCCGGTGGCCATGCGCAGGGACAGGTCGGCGACGGGGGCGTAGAAGCGGCGGCTCCACAAGACGACCCGGGGGCGGAACGGATCCTCGCCCTGGATGCGCAGCTCGATGGGCCCCACCCGCTCCTCGGCGCGCTGGAACAGGCCGTAGGTGCGCAGGACGCGCTCGAGGCCCTGGTGGCTGTAGGTCCCGAACAGCAGGCCCACACGGGTCTTCTGGGAGTCGCCCAGGCCCAGATCCTCGAGTGAGAGTTCCTCGGGGTCGAGCGCGGCCAGGTCCGCCCCGCTCAGGTGCTGATAGATGCGGCGGAAGCGGGGGTTGATGGGCAGCGTCCGAGGCATGGGGCCTCCTAGTCGTAGCGGATGTCGATGACGGTCAGCTCGATTTCGCCCCGGGGGCGGTGCACCTCGACGGAGTCACCCACGCTCTTGCGAAGAAGGGCGCGACCGATGGGGGACTCCACGCTGATGCGACCTCCGGCGGCGTCGATTTCGTCGGACCCGACAATCTGGTACTTCGTGCGTGCCCCGTCCTCGTCCTCGAGGGTGACCGTGGCGCCGAAGTAAACGCGTGCACGGTCGCTCTGTTCAGAAGGCGTGACGATGGTGGCGGTGTCCAGGCGCCTCTGTAGGAAGCGGATGCGGCGGTCGATTTCGCGCAGGCGCTTCTTTCCGTAAATGTACTCGGCGTTCTCGGAGCGGTCCCCCTGGGCGGCGGCGGCGGAGACCTCGGCGGTCACCTTGGGGCGCTCCTCGTTGAGCAGCCGGACGAGCTCCCGGTGCATCCGCTCGGCGCCCGGGCGGGTGAGGTAGCGGCGGAAGAGAGCCTTCTCGTCGCCGTCCTCGGCCTCCGGGTCTTCATGTTCTTCAGGGGGGAGGTCCTGGGCCATGCCTGCTGTATACAACCGATGACTGACGGCGGCGTTCGGCGGAGCCCCAGGCGTTCACCGGGAGGCGGTGGAAGCGCCGTCAGGATGGGGGACATGCGCTCGCCAGTGGAAAGCGCGAAGGAGTTCGGGTAGGAAGCGCCTGCCTTCGGGCCCAGGCGGGCCGCGCGAGTTTTTTTGAACAAAAGAATAGTGCGAGTCGCTAGCTCAGATGGTAGAGCACCGGCCTTTTAAGCCGAGGGTCGGGGGTTCGATCCCCCCGCGACTCATGTAGGTGGCGACGTCCCCGTCGTCTAGAGGCCCAGGACGCTGGCCTTTCAAGCCGGTAACACGGGTTCGAATCCCGTCGGGGACAAGTAGAAACGCGGGGTTGGACGGTAGCTACCGTCCAACCCCGTTCGTTTTTGACCGCTGGATGTTGTTCCTTCGTTGTTCCTTCTTCTCCGGAACAACGTCCCCAGCTACTTCAGGTGAAGCCCGCCCCGCCCGCCGAAACCGCACCTTCACCGTCAGTCAAAACGCAAGTTGCCAGCCCTCCACTCGGAGAGCGTCAGCTCTGCATCGAGCCTCGTAACGCCAGGGGGGCCGCTCGCGAGGCGCTCCAGCTCGGCTTCCGCCAACTCGGGAGCAAACTCCAGGACGTGGGATGCTGCCCACGCGCGAACCGCCGGATTGCCACTCCGAATCAACTCCGTGAGGGTCGACCGCCCTTCGTCCCCCCTGCCTCTCAGCTCTCGCCAAGCAGTAGCGATCCGTTTGTACTGGGCGTTCGCGGCTCGATGATTACCCGAAACCGACGCCCGACCGTGCAAGCTCGCGGCCTCCTCGTACATCGACTTCAGCTCCTGAATCGAAGCCCGGCTCAGAGATTCCTGCTTCACGGAATGACCCCATGGTCACGGAGGACCTTCAGCCCGAATGCTCGCTGACTTGCGAGGGACTGCGAGCTTAGCCACGCGCGCACGGTCTTTCCCTGCGAGTAGGCGCGAATGGACGAGTAGAGGGCGCTTATCTGCTGATGGATGGCCACCTCAACTGGAATCAGGTTCTCTGTGTTGTGGATCGCCTTCGCGCCGAACCGCCCCACGTTGCCGTCGGTCTGCTCGACGATGTGGTGCCACTCCTTCCCCGGTCCTGCTGGCCCCATCGCTCGCTTGAAGGACTTGAACGACGAATAGGACTTCATTCCAGGCGGGCCCGTCGGTGGCGTCGAACCTGAGCTGCCCCCCTCCCCTGCTCGCTGAAGGATGATTGCGGCTCCAGGTCCGCCGCTCAGCACCGCCGCCGCGCGCCCCACCGGCACCGCGACGCGTTCCATCGCGAGCGCCCCTTGTGCGGACAGGGACAACACCGGCACTTCCGCCGTAGCGAGCCCCGCACCTTGAAGCGTGCGCGTTGTGGCTGACACCGTGCCCCATGTGGCGATGATGTTCGTCACCAGCTTGGAGACAGACTGAATCTGCTCGCCGCGCGTCATGTACTGAAAGCGCTCCAGATACTCGGGCGAGGACTCCAGCAAGGCCACCACGGCGGCGGGCATCTGACCGAGTGCCGCGAGGTTGTCCGCTGGCGACGTCGAGAAGAACTTCCCCACCGCCAGCGCCAGCCCGACGAATGCCTCTTCGGCCCCATCCAGCGTGCGACTGATGACGTCGGCATCGTCGTGGACGTCCGCGATGGCGAAGCCGTCCACCTCCCGCAGTTCGTCGTTCAGCGAGCGGAAGACGCCCGTGCGCCCGTCGTAGAAGCGGCCCAGCTCGAATCCATGCGCTCGGAAGCCCCCGTTCCGCCACTCCACAGGGGCCACCCGCTGTTGCGTCCTGCCATTGCTCACCCACGCGAGGCACCCGTCGGGCCGAAGTACCGCCAGATGATTGAAGCGCTCAACCCGCCGCACCAGCTCGGCGCGCGACACCTCGCCCGAACCCAGCACCTCGCGCA
>NZ_VIFM01000361.1 GCF_006636215.1 Myxococcus llanfairpwllgwyngyllgogerychwyrndrobwllllantysiliogogogochensis
AGCGACGGGGGTGGGAAGGCGGGTGAACAGCAAGCGCCACTCGCGCAGCTTGCGGCGCTCCGTCACGAGCGCGAGGGGGGTGGTGACTGGCGTCGAAAGGCTCATCCCCGGACGCTATGCAGCCTGTCCCGGCGCGCGCAGTCGTCCGTGCCCGCTCGCCCGTCCCGCGAGGGGGCCCTCCGTGAGTCGCTCCACAGGCCGGTGTCGCACGCGCGTGAGACACGAGGTCGTCGGCCTGCTTGTGGACGCAGCGGGCCGCCAGGATGATGCGGCCCGGGCCGGAAGCCTTCCGGTCCCCCCTCCCTTGGAGCCGCCTGGAATGACTGTCGCCCGCCATGGCCTGGAGTCACGGCCCGTCCCTCGCGGTGAGGATGTCCGCGAGCGGGTCGCGGCCATCGAGGTCCTGTCCCCCCGCGAAATCGACGCGCGACTCACGGACCTGGGCTACCGGGGACAGGAGGAGGCGCGGCGCGCGGCCTCCGTGCTGGCCTACCGCCACCTGCGCCGCATCCGCAGACTGCACCTGGAGGGGCTCGCGCCCGAGCCGGGCATGCGGGAGAACTGCATGTTCCTGGGGCCCACCGGCTCCGGCAAGACGTTCCTCGTGGAGCTGTTGTTCCGCGAAATCCTCGCCGTGCCCACGGTGCTGGCGGACGCCACCCAGTTCTCCGAGACGGGCTACGTGGGCGACGACGTCAACACACTCCTGTCGCGCCTGTATGAAGTCGCGGACAAGGACTCGGACTGGGCCGCGTGCGGCGTCATCTGCATGGACGAGTTCGACAAGCTCGCCACCAGTCGCTCCGACAGCCGCTTCGCGGGACAACAGACCACCAAGGACGTCAGCGGCTTCGGCGTGCAGCGCAGCCTCCTGCATCTGCTGTCCGCCGCCAGCGCGGACTTCCCCCCGGACTTCGGCTTCACCAGCCGGCTCCAGCCGGACACCCTGGAGCTGTCCTGTCTCACGTTCATCGCCTGCGGCGCCTTCAGCGGGCTGCGCGCCACGGCGGAGGGCATGACGCGCACCGAACACCTGGGCTTCGGCCGTGAGCCCCAACATGCGCGCGAGGAGTCCATCGCCGTGGCCGTCACCCAGGAGCAGTTGGAGCAGACGACGGCCTTCGCGCGCTACGGCTTCATCCCGGAGCTCATCGGCCGCTTCAACCGGCTGGTCTCCTTCACGCCGCTGGACGCGGCCACGCTGGGCGACATCCTCCAGAACCACGTGCTGCGCTCCTACGAGCGCGAGTTCGAGCAGGAGGGCCTGCGCCTGCTGGTGGAGCCCTCCGTGCGCGAGCACATCGTGGCGCGCGCGCTCAAGCGCGAGACGGGCGCGCGCGGCCTGCGCACCACGCTGGGCCCGCTGCTGGAGCAGACCGCCTACGAGCACTTCGGCCGACAGGGCACCGCCTCCACCGTGCGCCTGGTGCTGGAAGGCGACGCGGTGCGCTCTCTCACCGAGTAGCGAGTTCGGGGCCAGCGGGCCACCGGGAGCCCGACGGCGGCTCGTGTGGCGAGCAGGAAGGCGGGCCTGTCTCTCATCCAGCCCGCACGCGCCTTACGGTCTACCGGGAACGCCAACACCGGAGGGCCACACACATGGCGCACACGGACCACACGCGAGAGATTCCCCGGGAGGGCTGGGCGGACTATCTGGCCCTGCTCTCCACCATGGAGAAGGAGCACCCGGTTCGCATCGAGGTGGAGGGCATGGAGCTGGGGGACCAGCCGCTCGCCGAGGGGCTTCCGCTCGTGGAAATCAGCCTCGAGGAGAAGGGCAGCGACAAGGGCGTCGTCGAAATCATCGTGGGCGGCCCGGGCGGCGAAATCACCCACCGCATCCAGAAGCCGGAACGCATCTACGCGGACGAGAGCGAGAGCGGCGAGCTGGAGTGCCTCGACATCGAGAGCAGCGAGGACAACACCAAGACGCTCATCTACTTCGGCGAGGCCCTCACGGCCGGCGCGCGAAACATGGACTGAGCCCCGTCCTACACACCGCGCAGAAAGGCCGGAAGGCACCCCCCTCCGCGGGAGAAGGAACCTTCCGGCCTGGGGCCTCGGCCCCCACCGCCACTCACGTGACGAGGGGAGCCTTGGCCGGGTGAGTCGAAGTCAAATCACGGGTACAGCGCGCGAGCGCCCGTCTTGTCCAGGCTGGTCAGGATGAGGTCGCCCGTCTGCGTGCCGTTGCACTGGGGGTAGTGCATGACCGACGAACGGTCATACGCCGTCAGCGCGCGCCAGTTGTTGTCCTCGAAGCAGGGAGTGGACTGGCGGGTGTGCTCGTGACGGAAGCCGAGCACGTGGCCCAGCTCGTGGCGCAGGATGCCCGCCAGCGTCCACGGCGCGATGCTGCCGAAGGCCGTGTTGTCGACGAGGACGTTGCGGCCCGAGCGAGCCGAGCCGGGGAAGAACGCGCGCGCCAGGTACTGGCCACCGGAGTTCACCGGACGCACGTCGAACAGCACGCCCGCCTGCGACGCCGTGCAGCTGGCGTCGTAGCTGGTGCTGTGGATGAAGTTCACGCTGGCGGTGGCCTCCCAGGCCGCCGTCGCGCTGTTCATCGCGGTGACCAGCTTCGCCTTGTTGGTCGTGCCGAAGGTGTTGCTGATGCAGTAGGTCAGGTTGCCCTTCTGCGTGGCGCTCCACTTGCGGTCGTTCGCCGCGCCACCACCGACGTTGTACACGGCCAGACCCTCGTGGCTCTTGCCCTGGTCCGGGGTGACGTTGTTGTCGAAGTAGGCGCGCAGCTCCTCCTCGTTGTCCACGGACTGGTCCATGTCGAAGATCCACTTGCCTTCCGGATCCTGCACGGCACTCGCGCGGAACTCCTCCCACGTCATCTTCGGCGCCTGCGTCTCGGAGGCCTCGGGGCCACCACACGCGGTACCCAGAAGAGCGACACCAGCCAGCAACGCCATGGAGCGGAACTTGAGCATCGGTATTTCCTCGGAACGAGCAACTGCGGGGGATGCGCCGTCCGCCTGGTTCCTCCACCAGCCGCGGCCCGACGCGACCCGGCCTTGAGCAACTGTCGGGCCAAGAACGGCCCATAGTGGCAAAAGCCGCTCTCAAGGTTTAATCTGGAGTATCCGTACTCCAGGTCGTGAAACCCGAACGTAAACGGACCTGACACGCAGCCGTGGAACCTGCTGTCGGGATTGGGTTTTCCGCTCGCGACGGGGACTGTTCAGGAATCGGACAGTGCTGTCCGCGAATCAGTCAGCTGCCCTGGGGTCGTATCAAACCTGGACAGGTCGCCTCGCACTCGCATCGAGAGCGGAAAGGGTCAGCGAGGATGCACCCGCCGTCAGGCTGCGTCAAGCGGGCCCAACGCAGCGCGGCCCCGCGAAGGGAGTCCGCACCGCGCTGCGCCGTGGCGGGCGTCCCGTGTATAGCCGGAGCGGTCCGTGTCTCCTCTCCCGTTCGACATGTCCGCGGTGCTCACCTGGCTGGAAGCGGCGTGGCCGCATGTGGCGGCGGTGCTGACGGTGCTGGTGAGTGTACTGGCCAGCACGCACGTGGTGCTGCGCAAGCGGGACGTGCGCGCGGCGGTGGGCTGGGTGGGCCTGGTGTGGCTGGTGCCGGTGCTGGGCGCGGTGCTCTATCTGTTGTTGGGCATCAACCGCATCCGTCGTCGCGCGCGCTCGCTGTCGCCTCGGCGTGAGCACGGGTTGTTTCCGCCCATCCGCGGCGTGGAGGCCGTGGTGGCGGAGGGCGTGTCGCGGGTGAAGCCGGAGGTCGCGCACCTGGCGCCGTTGGCGCGGCTGGGGGACGCGGTGCTGCACCGGCCGCTGTTGCCCGGCAATCGCGTCACGGTGCTGGAGTCCCGGACGGATGCGTACCCGGCCATGCTGGAGGCGATTGAGGGCGCGCGCACGTCCATCTCCCTGTGCAGCTACATCTTCGACAACGACGTGGCGGGCCGGCACTTCGCGGGGATGCTGGGCGCGGCGGTGCGGCGCGGGGTGGAGACGCGGGTGTTGGTGGACGCGGTGGGCGCGCGCTACACGTGGCCCACGATTCTGGGCCGGCTCAAGCGCGAGGGGGTGACGGCCGCGCGCTTCCTGCCCTCGTTGATGCCCTACCGGCTGCCCTTCATGAACCTGCGCAACCACCGCAAGGTGCTGGTGGTGGATGGGCGCGTGGGCTTCACGGGAGGGATGAACATCCGCGAGCAGTTCTGGCCGGGCGAGCGCGCCGCGCGCGACTTGCACTTCCACCTGGAGGGCCCGGTGGTGGCGCAGTTGCAAGAGACCTTCGCCGAGGACTGGGTCTTCACCACGCGGGAGAAGCTGAGCGGGGACGTGTGGTTTCCCGAGCAGGCCCCGGCGGGCGCGGTGCTGGCGCGGGGGATTCCGGACGGGCCGGACGAGGACTTCGAGAAGCTGCGCACGGTGTTGCTCGGGGCGCTGTCCACGGCGCGCACGTCGGTGCGCATCGTCACGCCGTACTTCTTGCCGGACGCGGCGCTCATCACCGCGCTCAACGTGGCGGCGCTGCGCGGGGTGCGCGTGGACGTGGTGCTGCCCAGGAAGGGCAACCTGCCCGTGGTGCAATGGGCCAGCACCGCGCAGCTCTGGCAGGTGCTGGCGGCGGGGTGTCGGGTGTTCCTCACCGAGCCCCCGTTCGACCACACCAAGCTGATGGTGGTGGACGGCGAGTGGGGGCTCATCGGCTCCGCGAACTGGGACCCGCGCTCGCTGCGGCTCAACTTCGAGCTGAACGTGGAGTGCTACGACGCGGAGCTGGCAGGGCGGCTGGAGGCGGTGGTGGAGGAGCGACTGTCACGCTCGCGTCCTCTCACCCGGGAGCAGGTGGATGCCCGGCCCCTGCCCATCCGGTTGAGGGATGGGCTGGCCCGGCTCCTGTCTCCGTATCTCTAGCGGACGCGCCGACTCACAGGAGCGCGCGCCGCACCTTCCAGAAGGTCTCCTTGGCGGTGCGGAACGCCGTGGAGTCCGACGGCAGCAGCGTGCGCAACAGCTCCGCCGACTGCGTCTGGAGCGGCCTCACGCAGTGCGCCTCCACTTGGCCGCGCAGGAAGCCCACCGGGTCCCTGCGGCGGTATTCGGAGAAGTACGTCTTCAGCTCGTTGCGCGTGCGGGCCTTGCCATTGTCCGCGTACTTGGCCACGTAGGGGCTGAAGTCCGGGTACAGCCGTCCCTCGCCGAAGTCGCCGTGCAGCGTCGTCTTCATGAAGTTGCCGATGAGCAGGTCATCGAAGACGCGGTAGCGCACGGCCGTCATCAGCGAGTTGCGCGGGGCCTCGAAGGTGATGCCCCGACGGAAGCGACGGTGGTGGAACTCGATGACGTGGTCCTGGCCGCCCACGCGGAAGCGGAGGAAGTCGAGCACCGAGCCCAGGTGCTCGATGGCCCCGAAGTACTCGCGCAGCGTCCGGGCCTCGTCCGCCTCCAGCATCTCCCCCCAGTCGTCGCCGAACTCCTTCGGGTCCACCGGCAGGAGCGCGCGCTCCTTGGGGCGGATGAGCTGCTTGTCGTCCTTGGCGAAGTCGCAGCGGACGAAGGCGGGCAAGAGCGTGCATGACTCCGACTCGAAGCCGCGGCCGTAGTCCTCCAGCGTCGTCGTGTACTCGGAGGCCCAGATGGAGTCCGCGCGCTGGTACTTGTGCATGGAGCTGAAGGGCACGAAGTAGCGCGCGCCATAGAACTCCGCCTGCCGGGCGATGGTGCGCCCCACCGGCGTCTTCGCCGCGGCGTAGGGGATGATGCGCTGCCCGTCCTCGGTGAAGTAGTTGATCATGTCCGCGTCGCCGTAACCGGACAGGGCCAGCAGGTACGACTCGTCATACCGGCGCACCATGCTTCGCACGAAGCGGCCCCAGCCCCGGTCTCCCGCGTCGTTGAGGTTGACGAGCAGCCGCCCGTCCACGTCGACCAGGAGCACGGCGTCCTGATTCATGTCGGGGATGCACAGGACGCGGATGCGCGGGGACAGCTGCGTCCACACGCGGTCCACCAGCACGTGCACATTGAAGCCCTGCTCGCGCAGGTCGTCGCGAATGCGCCCGCCGAAGTGGTTGGGCACCAGGATGGTCTGCTCGCGCAGCTTCTCCAGGGACTCCGCGCTCAGGTGGTCCGGGTGTCCATGGGACAGCCAGACATACTGACAGCGCTGGATGGTCTCACGCATCTCCTCGGGAATCTCGTGGGACAGCGTCCAGCTCCCGAAGTATGCGGCGCCATGAGTCCATGGGTCGGTGACCAGTACGGGTCCGTTGTCGTGGCAGATGAGTGTGGCGTTTCCGATCGTCTCGAATCCGAGTTCCATCTTCCGCTCCCCCCTCGTGCTGCGGTTGCTCGCCATCGCGGTAGCTGGGCCGAAAGGTGACGCGGGGACGGAGGGCGACACAGTGCCCTCGCGGGCAGGGAAAAGGACTTCGCGCCCGGCAGGTTGCTCCGAGCAGGAAGCGAGAGAAGATGTTTTCCATGGGCGCACCGTCACGGGTGTCCGCGCGCGGCGGTTGCGCGGCCTCGAGGACGCAAGCAGCCCTCTTTCGAGGGCGGGGTGAAGGCGAGGAAGTGCTCCGCGTTACCCGTCAATGGCGCGAAGCCGCGGGTCTGCTCGGCCGCCCTCGCGTGAAGGGAGGCGGGCGAGTGAGCCCGCGGCACGTCCTCCCTTGCGTGGAGCGAAGGCCGACCTGGGCGTGTGTCGTGCCAGCCCCGCGAGAGGCCACGGGGCCTCGCGCGAGAGCCCGCCAGGTCGTCAGCGCTTGCGAGCGACGAGCGAGAGAATCTGGGAGCCGTAGCGCTCGGTCAGGGCGGGCCCCACGCCGTGGATGGCCATGAGCGCCGCGCCGTTCTCCGGCCGCGCCGCGGCGATGGCTCCCAGCACCCGGTCCGTGAGGATTCGGAACGCGGGCACCTTGCGCTTGCGCGCCTCCGCCAGCCGCCACGCCTTCAGCGCATCCACCAGCCCGGGAGGCGGCGCCTCCACCTGCTCCACCGCGCTCGCCCCCCGACGCCCCCTGCCCCGCGTAGCGACCTCCTCGGGAGCGGAGTCGTCCAGCTCCACGCGGCGGCTTCGAGTCGCGCCCCACGGAGCCTCGCTCGCGGACGACGCGACCCGCCCTGCCGGAGAAGCACCGGAGTCGGTCCGCTCGCCTGCGCCCCCCCGGGAGGCATTCCACGAGGAGCGCTGGTCGTAGTCCTCCGCTGGCGGAGACGCACGCCACTGGCGCGCACCGGCCTCTTCATCCGCGCCACGCGCCCGGCCACTGGTGCTCCGCGTGCCACTCCGGGTCGAGCGCTTCGTCGCCTTCCCGCTGCCTGCCTGGGTCTTCCCGCGCTTGCGCTTGGCCGCTTTCTCCAGCGCGAGCGGAAGGACGACGTGCCGAGGGTCCACCGCGCGGGTGCGCCGTCCCTCGTCCGTCAGGGAGAGTCGCTGGAAGGAGATGACCTGTCCGTCCTTGTCGAACGAGTCGACCTCCAGTCGCGCCAGCCCGGCGCGCACGAGGCCTCCGACAAGCCGCTCGAAGTCACGTCGGGGCAGCGCATCACCGAACAACTCCCGATGGAGGCGTCCGGTGGCCTGCCCATCCCGCTCCTGGAGCGACTCCAGGATGCGCTCCAGCCAGTGTCGCTCCGACGCCGAGGGCTCCGCGAAGCGCAGCGTGGCGCACGACTCCGGCGCGCACACGTCACACAGGCCGCACGCCTCACCGGAGTCCTGGGTGTCACCGAAGTGCCCCACCAGTTGCTTCATGCGGCAGCCATGGGCCTCCGCATAGCGCCCCATCTGCTCCAGGTGCAGCAGCTTGCGGTCGCGCTGCGCCGTATACGCGGCCGACCAGGTGGGCCGTCCACGCCGCACCGTCTCGTCGGGCGTCATCACCACGCCGCCGTGAATCCACAACTGCTCCAGCGCCTTGTCGAAGACCTCCGGGTCTCCTCGCACGCGGCCCTGGAGTGCCTGCTTCGGCTCCGGCTCCAGCGCCGTGGACTGGAACAGTCGCTCCAGGACGTAGGCCTCGGGATAGTCGCGCTTGTGGAAGAACTCGTGCGTGCGCCGGTCGATGTACGAGTGCAGCAGCACCGCGCGAGACGGCTTCCCATCACGGCCCGCGCGCCCCAGCTCCTGGTAGTACCCCTCCAGGCTCGCGGGCAACGCGGCATGGATGACGGTGCGGACATCCGCCTTGTCGATGCCCATGCCGAACGCCGTGGTGGCGACGATGACCTCCAGCGAGCCTCGGAGGAACTCGGCCTGGACCCTGTCCCGGTTCTCCGGGGGGAGCCCCGCGTGGTACGCGGCCGAGGGGAAGTCCCCCGCCAGTGTCTCCGCGAGCTGTTCGGCGTGCTTGCGCGTGGCCGCGTAGACGATGGCGGGGCGGTTCTCCTCGTCCTGGAGCAACCCGTGGATGGCGTCACCACGAGCACCAGGGTTCAGCTCACGCACCTCGATGGCGATGTTGGTGCGGCGGAAGCCGTGGATGAAGGTGCGCGCGCGGCCTCCCGCACCCAGCAGTCCGAGCTGCTGCACGATGTCTCGCTGCACGTCGGGCGTGGCGGTGGCGGTGAGTGCCACCACGGGCGCGGGGCGAAGCAGCGGGAGCCGTGCGCCGAGCAACCGGTAGTCGGGCCGGAAGTCGTGGCCCCACTGGGAGATGCAGTGCGCCTCGTCGATGGCGATGAGCGTGGGAGGGCGGCGCGCCAGCAACTCCACGAAGCCCGGCACACCGAGTCGCTCTGGAGCGATGAACAGGAAGTCGAGCTTCCCCTCCAGGTAGTCGAAGCACACCTGCCGCGAGTTGGCCCTGTCGCGTCCTGAGTGGATGCGGTCCGCCGCGAAGCCGAGCGACTGGAGCCGCAACACCTGGTCCTCCATCAGCGCGATGAGCGGGCTGACGACGATGGTCGTCCCGGCGCGAGCCAGCCCGGGGAGCTGATAGCAGAGCGACTTGCCCGCGCCCGTGGGCATGACGAGCAGCAGGTCCTCGCCCGCGGTGGCCGCGCGACAGACGGCCTCTTGGTAGGGGCGGAACTCGGAGAAGCCGAAGGCCTCCTTCAGCAGCGGGCGAAGCTTGTCCGGCGGAGTGGGCGCGCGATTCACCCGCTCGGGCCGCTGGCCCGGGGGTGGAGCGAACCCGCCCCGCGAGGCCGACGCTCCTCGAGACACGCCCGCGCTCAACGCGCCCTGCGTCCCCGTACGTCGCGGAGTCGTCACCACGGCCGAGTCCGAGAAAGCCGTGCTCTGCGCACGGCGAGAAACCGGCGGCGCGCTCGAATCCGAGAACGACAGCGATTCCGTACGACGAGCACCAGCGCTCGCGCTCAAGTCCGAGAACGACGCGGCGTCTGGCCGTCGAGCACCACCGCCCGCGCTCGAGTCCGCGAACGACAAAGACTCTGTACGACGAGCACCACCGCCCGCGCTCAAGTCCGAGAACGACGCGGCGTCCGGCCGTCGAGCACCACCGCTCGCGCTCGAATTGGAGAACGACAAGGACTCCGAGCGCCTTGCCCCACCGCCCATGCCCGAGTCCGAGAAGGCGGCACTCCGAGCACCGCGTGGGTTCGCGCCTCCGAGTGAGTCCGAAGCGATGGGCCCCGAAACATGCTGGGCACCGCGCCCCCCGCTCACATCGACACCAGCGGCCTCGCCCGTACGACGCGAGGCACCCGTGCTCGCCTCGGCGTATCCGCCACCCCCGGCCCCCGAC
>NZ_VIFM01000362.1 GCF_006636215.1 Myxococcus llanfairpwllgwyngyllgogerychwyrndrobwllllantysiliogogogochensis
AACGGCGACCACCGGGATTTACCCGTATGCGATGTTCGGCAGCGTAAGATGTGTAAAAGAGACAGCCCGGGGGGGGCTTGGGGGCCGCGTGCGTGGTGCAGTCGGTGCTCGCCGATCGCTGCGCCACCTGTCACGGCGCGCTGCCAACCCAGGGGGCGACGATGCCGCTGCGCACCCTGCACGACATGCGGGTGAGCTCGGCGATGGATGGGAGGCTCAGCACCGCCCAGCGTGCGCTCATCCGCATGCGCGACGACGCGTCTCCGATGCCGCCGGCTCCGCATGCGCGCGCGAGCGCAGCCGAACTCACCGCGCTCGAGACGTGGATCGGGGAGGGGATGCCCCTCTGCAGTGGCACGGGCAGCCCACCCGTGACGGTGGTTTCCGAGCCCAACCTGCTCGATCAGTCCACGCTCTTCAGCTGCACCGAGGGCGTGCGCTCGGATGCGTCGACGCGCATCCGCCGCATGAACCGACGCGAGTTCACCCGCAACGTTGGTGGCTCGGTCGAGCGCAGCTGGACCGGGTTCAGCTTCTACGACAACCCGCTCGATCCCAGCGCCATCGAGCAGTACAGCTCCTGGGCCACGGACGAGACGCTGGACGAGGCCACGGTGGAACTCTTCCTGCCGGTGGTCGGCGAGGCCGCCGCGCCGTGGACGATGAACTACCCGGACGGCAACCGGATGGAGCGTGTCTACACCGACAGGCGCTTCAACTGCATGTTCGTCGACGCGAACCCGAGCGACACCTGCAAGCGCTTCCACCTCGGCCAGATGCTCGAGTTCGGCGTCTTCTTCCGCCCGCCCACGGAGGATGAGCTCACCCGCCTCACCGCCTTCGCGACCGAGGTCATCGCGCAGGAGCCGAGCAACTCCCCGACAAACCGCGCGGCCTCCATCACGCGGATCTCCAACGCCGCGTGGATGATGACCGGCGCCGTGTTCCGCCGCGAGATGGGCGGCGAGCCGGCCGACGGTCGCGTGGAGCTGACCAGCCTCGAGCTGGGCTCTCAGCTGGCCTACGCGCTGGCGGGGCGGGCTCCCTCGGCCACACCGAGCTTCGTGTACCCTCACTACTCCGCGCCCCTCGAGGGGCATCTGGCGGACGTGGCCACCGCCGCGAAGGACGGCTCGCTCACGCAGGATGCGACGACCACCGCCCTGATCGAGAAGTACCTGGGCGGAGTCGACGCCAACCAGAACGGGACGCCGCGCTTCGATCTGGTGCAGGACTACAACGAGGAGCAGCGCTCCAAGCGCGGGCAGTACTGGCTGGGTGACGGCGTCGCGGGCTTCTTCCGCGAGTGGCTTGGCTACGAGCACGTGTCCGCGGTGTTCAAGGAGTCTCCGGCGGCGACCTCGCGCTTCGAAATCGAGGGGCTCGGCTACATCAGCGCGGTCTCGTACGACAACCTGCTCACCAACTTCCATCCGCTGGAGCCGACCTTCATCCAGCAGTTCGACGATCTGATCGCGCGGGTGGTCATCGAGGATCAGGACGTGCTGGCGAATCTGCTCACCACGCGCACCTTCTACGTGCCCTCCATGCAGCACGCGGCGTACGATTCGCACAAGGGCCTCTCGCACCCCTACAACATCAGCGAGATTCTCCCGGCGACCGTCGCGGGCCGCTGGAAGACGCTGCCCGCCACCGAGCGCGCGGGCGTGCTGACCCACCCAGTGTGGCTGGCCGCGCACGGCGGCAACTTCGAGGACGATCCGTCCATCGTCCACCGCGGCAAGTGGGTGCGCGAGAACCTCCTGTGCGGCTTCGTCCCGCCGCTCAGCAGCGTGCAGGTGGCAGCCCAGGTCGGCGCTCACGCGGCCGACAAGAACGCGCGCCGCCGCCTGCAGGAGGCGACCGCCGGATCGCAGTGTCAGGGCTGTCACCGCCTGATGGAGCCGCTCGGTCTGCCCTTCGAGATCTACAACCACGCGGGCTTCCTGCGCGCGCGGGATCACTCGCCCAGCGGAGGCTGGACTACGCCGGACGGAAGCTCGACGCTCACGTCGATGCCGGACCCCGCGCTGAACGGAACGGTGCGCGACGCGGTGGAGCTGAGCGAGCGCCTGGCGACCTCTCGGCACGTGAAACGCTGCTTCATGCGACAGGCCTTCCGCTACTTCATGGGCCGCCCGGAGAACCCGAGCGACGCCTGCACGCTGACGCAGATGGAGCAGGCCTATGATCAGAACAACGGCTCGTTCTCCAAGATGCTGACCACGTTGATGACCAGTGACACCTGGAAGACGCGGCGCGTGCCGCAGGCTGGAGAGTGACCGCCATGTTCTCGCGACGAACCGTCCTGAAGGGCATGGCCGCCGGCCTCTTCGCGCCCTACTTCCACGACGTCTACGCCCAGTCGTCAGCGCGGCCGGCGCGTCTGGTGCTGGTCCTCGAATGCAATGGCGTCTACCCCCGCGCGCTCCTGAGCACGGGCACCCGCACGGCGCTAGGTGGACGCGCCAATACCTCCGATCGCCTCTTCTGGGACGCGTACAAGGACGCGCCGCTGGTTCGTGAGGGCGACAATCTCGCCAGTGCGATCAGCCTCGGGCCGCTGGCGGCGTCTTCCGGCAACATCGACCTGGTGAACCGCTCCGCCGTGCTGCTGGGGCTCTCGAGCCTCATCGCGGGCGGCGGGCACTCCAGCGGGACGGGTGGGCTGAGTTGCGCGGTGAACGGCGCGGGCGCGACCTTCGACGCGGTGATCGCCCCTCGTCTGCGTCGTGGTGCCCCGTTCGACGTGCTGCGCCTGGGAACCAGCTCCGCACGGGTGTCGATTGTGTACGAGACCTGCGCGCTCGGACCGCGCAAGCCCGCGGGCATCATCGTCAATCCGTCGCTCGCGTTCGACAGCACCTTCGGCTCGCTGCTCGGCGGCTCGACGAACGGGCGTGATCGCAAGATGCTCTTCGACTTCGCGCTGGCCGACTCGCGCAAGGCGCTGGCGGAGTTCAGAGGCAACTCCAACGAGCGGCTGAAACTGGAGCGCTACCTCTCCTCGCTCGAATCGCTGCGCACGCGGGAGGATCAGCTCGCGGGCATGGCGGACCGCGTGCGGCCCTACCTGCCGCTGGCGCCGAAGGACAATCCGCTCATCACTGGCGCGGGCTCACCGCCCGACTCGCTGAAGTGGTTCGAGGCGCAGTTCCAGATCGCCACGGCATCCCTCCTGGGTGGGCTGACGAACACGGTGGTACTGGCGACGGGCACCTCGGGTTTTGACGTGGCCTACGGCCCGGACGTGGCCGACATCGCGCGACACAGCCTGCAGCACGGCCTGGATGCCGGGCAGAACTGGGATCGCGTCGCGGAGGTCACCCGCCGGCACGTGCAGTTGGTGGCGAACCTGGCGAGGACGCTGGCCGCTACGCCAGAGGTCGGTGCGAGCGGCTCGATGCTGGACCACACCGCGATTGTCTTCATGTCCGACAACGGCGAGCAGCACCACTCGACCTCGCGTGAGTGGCCGAAGCTCGTGGTGGGTGGCAACGCGCTGGGCCTGAAGACCGACGGGCGCACAGTGGTGTACCCGAAGTACGACGCAGCCCGGAACCGGCAGGTCTCCAACCTCTTCAACACGCTTGGCCACGCGTTCGGAGACGCGGACTTCAACACCTTCGGGCAAGAGGGCAGCACGCGCATCGCGCCGGGACCGCTGAGCGAGCTGTATGGCTGAGTCGCGAGAGTGGGCTGGGCGGGTGTGATGCCGCCACGGGCGCCCAACAGGAAGCGGCGCGGTGCCCTCCATTTGTGGAGAGCCAGCCGCGCCGCGCGGGTGCCTCGAGTGTGAAGGCAGGCTGCAATGGACTCGCGCCAGCGAGCATGGAGAGGGTGGCCTGTACACGCTCCGGCTCAAGGTGGGCGCAGAGGGCGCGCGGGGACGGGTTTTGACCTGAGTCCCCGCGGGCCAGCCCGGGTTACTTGTCCAGCACCACTACCGGCGCGAAGCCGCCGTAGATCATCCGCGCGCCGTCGAAGGGCATCGGGTTCTGCTCGGGGCTCATGCTTGGGTCCTTCATCATCTTCTCCATGCCTGCGTCGCGCGTGGCCTTGTCGGGCCATTCAATCCACGAGAAGACCACCGTCTCATCGTCCTTGGCCTGCACGGCCCTGCGGAAGTCGGTGAGCTTGCCGCTCGGCACGTCGTCTCCCCAGCACTCCAGCACGCGGAGGGCACCGTACCCGATGAAGGCGGGGTCGCCCTTGCGGGCATGTGCGATGAACTTCTCCTTGTTCGCGGTCGGCACGGCGATGACGAAACCATCGATATAGGACATGGGATGCTCCTCTGAGAATGAGAGGACGCCGGCAGGGCGCCTTCAAGAGCGCGACGATTGGGCGGTACGGGGATCGACATGAAGCGCTCCGTGGACTCGTGAATCTGGCGACGACGACGCCACCGCGCGCCATTCCTGGGTCAGTGGACGGAGCCCTGGCTGGGGGGCCCACGGCCTGCCGAACCGGCGACTTCCCGTCCAAGGGGTGTACCGGACACCTGGGTCTGGGGGCACTCGTCGTGACGGCTCCCCCTGGACGTGGGCCTTGAGGCTTCCTGTTCAGTCCGGTGTCCCCCGGAGGGGGCGCGTCGCGGACGCTGGACAGGGTGGGGTGATTGAGATGCAATCCCTACCTTCCCTCTGGAGCCGACATGTTCTTTGGACGTTCCGACGAAATCCCCAGCTTTATTCCCCACAGCAAGATTTCTTCGGCCGTTCAGGATTTGATTGAGGGAGCCCAGCGAGAGCTGGTCCTGGTGACGCCGTACTTCAAGCCCTGGAACCATCTCCAGAATGCGATTCGGGGACGCCTGGAGGCGCGGATACCCGTCGCGCTCATCGTCCGGGAGGACGAGGTGACCAAGACGGCAGCACACCTCCAGCCTTTCGCTGCGGCAGGAGCCCAACTTCTGTGCCTCGACCGGCTGCACGCGAAGCTGTACCTGAGCGAGCAATGCGCGGTCCTCACTTCCATGAACCTTGTAGAGACCTCCGCGCTCAATAGCTGGGAATGCGCTCTTCAAATCAAAGCCAGTGACTCACCCACGCTGTTCAAGCAGTTCGAGGAGCAGGTCAAGGCCATCCGCAAGAGCGCAAAGCCTATCTCGTCGGGTGGGACGGCTGCGGCGCAACCAGTCGCTGTTGCTCCCACGCCGAAGCCCGAGGTCAATCTCATCTTGCACTTTGGCATCCGGAAGACCGACCTGAAGCCGGAGATGGTGGAAGCGCGCCGTACGTATCCGCGCGCCTATGAGCCCTGGGGGGATGAGGAACTCGATGCGGTCGCGGAACTCGCCCGGCGGAGACTGGATGCCGAGACCATCGCACGACTTCTCGGGCGGCAGCCGAGTTCTGTCGAACGGAAATTGAAGGAAATGTTCTGAGCGGAAGGTGTGCTCCCGAGCGGCCATTCCTTGTGTCTGATCATGTTGAAACGCGACGACGTCATCCACGGAATTGACCTCGCCTTCAGAGATGCGGTCATTCCACGAACCGAGGAAGAGCTTGCACCGCCGGGCATCGAGGCCAAGTACGTTATCGACCACTTCTTCGGCAAGATGCGGAACGACGTGGAATCCCAGCCATTCCCTGGCTCGCTGTACATGGAAGACTTCTCGTACATGACGGACGCCGCCGTCCTGTACTACCTGCCTTCGGTTCTCCGCGTCATGCTGGCGAATTCGGCCGACTTCGAGCTGTGGATTCATCTCCACGGCTTTCTTTGTCGCATTGATGGTGACTATCCCGCCCCTGTGTTGACGGCTCTCAGCGTCGCGCAGCGCAAGGCGATTGCGGACTGGGCAGACACTCTCAGCCAAGAGTGGGCATCGTCGAAGTGGATGTCGCGGTTTTCCAAAAAGGCCGCCAAGCTGGCTCGGACTTATCGCTCAGCAGGAACCTGAGCTTGTGTCGGACGGCGACGTTTGGCGGCGGAGCACCTTGAGGACGCCGATGCTCTCGTCACGGACGCACAGCCACCCGCTGCTAGCGCAGCGCCGCGAGGGCCGCGCCGACCTTCGCCACCGTCACCGACACGGGCGTCGTCACCTCAGGCGCGAAGATGGCCACGCGGAGCTCCTCGAAGTCCCATCGCAGGGCCTGCGCCGCCTCCTGGTCCCGCACGGAGGCGCGCCTGGCGAGGAAGGTCTCCCACAGGGGGGTGAAGGGCGCGGCCTTCCCCGCGTCCTTGCCGGGGTTCGCCACCGCACGCGACAGCCGTGCCTGGGCTGCGCGGAGGAAGCGCGGGTAGTTCAGCAGGCGCGCGAAGGGAATCCACTCGATGAGGTTCGCGGGGAACAGATGCCCGAGCTGCGCGCGGATGTCCCGCACGGCCGCCGCGCCGCTCGGCCCCTTTGATGCCGCCTTGAGTGCGGCGAGCGTCGCGGAGAGTTCCGCGGAGGTGACAACGACGGCGTTCGCCCAGTCCCTGGCCGTGGGCTCGATGCGCGGTGAGCCCTCACGGACCAGCGCCTCGAAGGCCGCCTTCGTGCGTGGCAGCGGCGCACCCGGTGCGAGCTTGAACGCATCGTCGACGCTGCGTGCGAGGACGAGCGGCCGGAAGGCGTCGGCCTGGCCCCGCGCGGGCGGCGCGCCGTCCAGGGACGGGAAGGGTAGCGGCATGCGCGAGGCACTGACGGCCACGTGTCCGCGCGCGGCGAGCATCAGGAGCCGGCGGACCCCCGTGCGAGTGGCCGCCTCGGCGGCGGAGGATGTCTCGAGCAGCACCAGATCCACGGCAGCACCCCGGTCGACGAGCGCGGGGTAGCTGCGGACGTCGAGCCCGCCGACGCGGCGGGTGACCATCGGGGGCAGCTCGCCGAAGGTCCACGTCGTCAGTCCCTGTCGCTCCCAGTCCGAAGTCGGCGCGGCGCTGCGCAGCGCAGCCCGTGCGCGTCCCCCGTACTGCTCCAGCAGCGAGTCGGCGTCGCGGCTCCGCGCGAGCTCCTTTCCCCGCTCGTCGAGCACCCGGAGCGTGATGCGCAGGTACGGCGCCACAACTTCCGCCCGGAGGGACTCCTCGGGCACGTCCACGCCACACAGCCGGGACACCGCACGCACGAGCGCTGGAATCATCGGCCCGCGGAAGGGCACCAGTTCCTTCTCGAGACGGTCGACCAGCGTTGGCAGCGGCCCCAACTGCTTGCGCTGGGCGCGGGGGATCTGCTCGAGCAGGGCGGTGAGTTTCTCCCGCTGCCACCCGGGGATGGTCCAGTCGAATTCACCCGGGACCAACTGGGCGAGCAGCAGCAGCGGCACGCTCAGGGTGATGCCATCGTCCTCGGCCGAGGGGTCGAAGGTGTACGTCACCGGCACGGATGCGCCGTTCAGGGTGATGGCATCCGGGTAGTGCGCCGGGGACAGGCCCGGGTCGTGCGAGAGGGCATCCTCCATCGAGAGGACGAGCACGTCGGGGTCGGCCGCCTCGGCCTTGCGGCGCCAGGCCTCGAAGCTCGCTCCGTCCGTCACGTCCGCCGGGAGGCGCTGGTCGAAGAACGTCAGCATCGCCTCGCTGTCGAGCAGCTCGCTGCGCCGGGCCTTGTCCCGCAGGCGCGCCACGCGCTCGAACACCTGGCGGTTCTTCTCCTGGAACGCCCCCCGGGTGCGGTACTCGCCGCGCACCAGGGCATGCTCCAGGAACATCAGCCGTGCCCGGGCGGGGTCCATGCTGGCCAGGGCCACGGGGCGTTCCTTGAAGACCTGAAGCCCGAAGAGGGTCGCGTTCTCCTTCACCACGGCGCGCGCGGACTTCTCCGACCAGTGCGGGTCGGAGTAGCTGCGCTTGAGCAGGTGGGGGGCCGCCGCCGCGAGCCACTCGGGGTCGAGCTTCGCCACGGTGCGCGCGAACAACTGGGACGTCTCCACGAGCTCGAACGCCATCACCCATGCAGGGGGCTTTTTCGCGAGCGCCGACGAGGGGTGAACCATGAAGCGCGTCTGCTTCGCACCCGTAAAAAGGCGCTGCTCCGGATTCCACTGGCCGATGCGGGACAGGAGCCCGGTGAGGAGCGCCTGGTGCAGGACGTCCCCGCGCGCCGGGGTGCCCCGGCCCTTGCGCGGCAGGCGCAGCTCGCGGACGGTCTCCTCGAGCTGGCGCTGGACGTCCCGCCACTCGCGCACCCTCAAGAAGGACAGGAAGTTGTCCCGGCACACGCGCCGCAGATGGGACGTCCCCCGGCCCTCGGCCTCGCTCACGAACGCCCACAGCTTGAGGAGCCCCGTGAAGTCCGAGTGCTCGTCACGGAAGCGCCGGTGCAACTCGTCCGCCTTCTGCGCGAGCTCCCGTGGCCGCTCGCGCGGGTCCTGCAGGTTGAGCGCCGCGGCGACGATGAGCACCTCGTCCAGACACCCGTACTCGGCGCCGGCGAGAATCATCCGCGCGATGCGCGGGTCCACCGGGAAGCGCGCAAGCTGGTGCCCGAGCGGCGTCAGGGTGCGCTCCTGGCCCTCGATGGCCCCGAGTTCCTCGAGCACCCGCCAGCCCTCGGCGATGGCTCTCGGCTGGGGCGGGTCGAGGAAGGGGAAGTCCTCGACGTCACCGAGGCCCAGGGACTTCATCCGCAGGATGACCCCCGCGAGCCCGGTGCGCTTGATTTCCGGGTCGGTGAAGGCGGGGCGCGTCGTGAAGCTCACCTCGTCGTAGAGGCGCACGCAGATGCCCTCGCGCACGCGTCCGCAGCGCCCTTTGCGCTGGTCGGCGCTGGCCTGGGAGACCGGCTCGATGTGCAGGCGCGTGGTGCCCGAGCGGGGGTCGTAGCGCGACAGGCGCGCCACCCCCGTGTCCACGACGTAAACGATTCCCGGGATGGTGACCGACGTCTCCGCGACGTTGGTGGCGAGGATGACCCGGCGCTCGGGAATGGTGGAGAAGACGCGCGACTGCTCGGCGGCCGACAGGCGCGAATACAGGGGCTGCACCACCGTGCCGCGGAGCGCGCGCGCGTTCAGGGCATTCTCGGCCTCGCGGATTTCCCGCTCCCCGGGGAGGAACACGAGGACGTCCCCGTCCGGGTCGAGCGAGAGGACGTTTGTCACCGCATCGGCGACGGAGTCGGTGAGTTCGTCGTCCTCGGGGGGCGGCTCGTAGAGCACGTCCACCGGAAAGGTGCGGCCCTCCACCTGGATGACCGGAGCCCCCCCGAAAAACTGAGAGAAGCGCTCGGTCTCGATGGTTGCGGAGCTCACCACCACCTTGAGGTCGGGGCGCCGGGGAAGGATGCGCTTGAGCCACCCCAGCAGGAAGTCGATGGTGAGGCTGCGCTCGTGAGCCTCGTCGAGCACGATGGTGTCGTAGCGGCTCAGGAGCGGGTCGCTGTGAATCTGCGCGAGGAGGACTCCGTCGGTCATGAACTTCACGGCCGTTCGCCGGGACGAGCGGTCCTCGAAGCGAATCTGGTAGCCGACGTCCGTGCCCAGCTCCGTGCCTATCTCGCGTGCCACGCGCGCTGCCACGCTCGTCGCGGCGATACGCCGGGGCTGGGTGACACCAATCTGGCGCGGGCGGCCGCGCCCCATGGCGAGCAGGACTTTCGGCAGCTGCGTCGTCTTCCCCGAGCCGGTGGCCCCCGCGACAATGACGACCTGGTGGGCGGAGATGGCCGCGGTGATGTCTTCCACCCGGCTCGAGATGGGGAGCTCGGGGGGGAAGTGCAGGGT
>NZ_VIFM01000363.1 GCF_006636215.1 Myxococcus llanfairpwllgwyngyllgogerychwyrndrobwllllantysiliogogogochensis
GGCCTGGGCGGCGGGCTCTTCGGCGGGCACGGCGGGCGTCTGGGCCCCGGCCATGGCCGGGCTCAGGGCGAGGGTGAGGACCGCGGTGGCGAGTTGACGCATCGGGAAGGGTTTCGAGAGGGTCACGAAACTGGCTTCTAGGTAACGCGCGTGGCCGTTTCAGGTCCGTTGTGTGACATCGGTGTCACGAAGTCAGTGGGTCGGGTCGACGATGCGGTAGCCGACCCCGCGCACCGTCTCCAGCAGGGTGCGCGCCGGGCCCAGCTTGTCGCGCAGGCGCATGACGTGGGTGTCGATGGTGCGCGTCTCCAGCGAGGAGGACAGACCCCAGACCTCCTCCAGGAGCTGCTCGCGCGTCTGGACCCGGCCCGTGCGCGTCATGAGGTGCCCCAGCAGGCGGAACTCCAGCGCGGTGAGGGGGACCTCCTTTTCCTCGACGTAGAAGCGGTGCGCGGACAGGTCCAGCTTGAGGGCGCCCAGGGCCAGGGGCGCGGCCAGGGGCTCCTGGGGCGTGCCTCCGCGACGCAGGATGGCCTTGAGGCGCAGCACCAGCTCCCGCACGCTGAAGGGCTTGACGACGTAGTCATCCGCGCCGACCTCGAAGCCGCGGATGCGGTCGGTCTCCTCGCCCTTGGCGGTGAGCATGACGATGAGGATTTCGCGGGACTGGGCTCCGGCGCGAAGCTGCCGGCAGACGTCGATGCCAGACATGTCGGGGAGCATCAGGTCCAGCAGGACGAGCTCGGGCGGACGCTCGCGAGCGGCGATGAGCGCCGTCTCGCCCGTCGCGGCGAGCTGGGTGGAGAAGCCGGCATCGCGCAGGTTGAAGTCGATGAGGTGGGCGAGATCGGGTTCGTCGTCGACGATGAGGACGTGGGCCATGGCGGGCCGGAGTCTGCGCGTCTCGATTTTCATGCACGTGACGCATTTGCAACGATTGTGTGATGGCGACCGGTGGGAGGACAGGCGAGCGGCTCACTCGCGCCTCCGAGCATGTCTGGGTGGAAACTGACAGCGTCCCCCCACCGAGGGGCCCCTCGCACGCTCGCGGCGGAGCGTTACCTGTTCATGTCCTTCGGCCTTTTGTCGGAGGTCCTGTCCAGGAGCCCGCATGTCCCCCGACTCACGCCGGTTCATGTCTCGCCTGTGTTTGCTGCTGCTGTCCGTCTGGAGCACCGCCGCGCTGGCGACCGAGGAGTACCTGCAGCTGGCCACCTGCCTGGGTCCCCAACAGCAGACCTATTCGCCGGCCCTGAAGCTGTTGCCCCGGCAGACCTATTTCAGCGCGGAGGCCACGCTGGATGTGTGCGTGACGCTGGACCCCGCGCTCAGCTCGGCCCGCTTCCAGGTCGCCGGCGGAGGGGTCGCGAGCTGTACGCTCGCGTCGCTCCAGAGCCGAATCGTGCTCGAGTGGAACACGGGGGGGACGAGCATCATCGACATGTCGTCTCCGCTGGACCTCAAGCCCCTGGGCCAGACGGTGGTGCCCTCCTACGGCACGGTGATATCCGGCAGGTTCGAGGGCGCCCTCGTCGTCTCCGTGCTGGAGCTGACCCCCAATGACCTGGCCCTGCTCAAATGCCTGACGACGGGAGTCACCGAGTCCTCGGGGCTGATCAGCATGACCTTCCTCCAGCTGTTGCCGTGAGGCGTCAGCCCGGCCTCGTGTGAGCCCACGGGCTTCGTCGTCCCTGCGGGCGAGCCGCGCGTGAGACATCCATGAAGGTCAGACATGGTTCGCGTGCTGCGGGCGCGAGGTGCGGGCTGTTTTCGGGGCGGGGCGGAGGTTCGAGGTGTTTCGATGTCTGGAATGTGAGGCGTCCTCTCGTGAGACTCGCCAGGTCCTCCGGGGCAAAGCCCGTTGTGCCTTGGTGCTAGCTGTCTGTGGGTTGGCCGACCTCGTTTCCCGTGAAGTGTCCACGGGGCAACACAAGCCCCAGGGGGATGAGGATGTGTCATATTGCTCATGGGTTGCTCATGACTCATTTGAGAGGGATTGTGTCGATGTGAGGTGATTGATGGCTGAGAAGCTGGTGGATACCCAAGGCGCCCGTGGGAATGAGTCAAATCAGTCGGTGTTTTCCGGCTTTCAACACCTGTCGTTGGAGGAGCGGCGCGAGCGTCTCGGTGAGGGGCTGGGACTGGACGCGGAGCTCCTGGATGGACTCACCGGCGTGCAGGGGCTGCGGATGGAGTCCGCCCTGACGATGGTGGAGAACGCGGTGGGGCTCTTCAGTCTGCCCTTGGGGCTGGGGCTCCACCTGAAGGTCAACGGGCGGGACTACACGGTGCCCATGGTGGTGGAGGAGCCGTCGGTCATCGCGGCCGCGTCCTTCGCCGCGAAGCTGGTGGGTGCGGCGGGCGGGTTCGTCGCGGAGGCGGACCCATCCCTGATGATTGGTCAAATCCAGTTGGCGCGCTTCGGGCCGCCGAGCTTCGCCATGGCGCGCATCCTGGAGGCGCGCACGGAGCTGCTGGCGCTGGCCAACAGCCTGCATCCTCAGTTGGAGCGCCGAGGTGGCGGGGCCCGGGACGTGGAGGTGCGGCTCCTGCCCCCTCCCGAGGGGCCCGGCATGGAGCCGCTGCTGGTGGTGCACGTGCTCGTCGACACGCAGGAGGCGATGGGCGCCAACCTGGTCAACACCATGATGGAGGGCCTGGCCCCGCGCATCGAGCAGCTCACGGGTGGCAAGGTCTACCTGCGCATCCTCTCCAACCTGTCGGACCGGCGGCTGGCCCGGGCGCGCTGCTCCATTCCCGAGCGGGCCCTGGCGGACTTCGGGCTGAGCGGCGGGGAGATCGCCGAGGGCGTCGTCCAGGCGAGCCGCTTCGCGCTGGCGGACCCGTACCGCGCGGCGACGCACAACAAGGGCATCATGAATGGCATCGACGCGCTGGCGCTCGCCACCGGGCAGGACTGGCGCGCCATCGAGGCGGGGGCGCATGCCTTCGCGGCCCGCGGGGGACGGTATGGCCCGCTGTCGGTGTGGCGCAGGGAAGGGGGCCACCTGCTGGGAGAAATCCAGCTGCCGCTGGCGCTGGGCACGGTGGGGGGCTCGATGCTGGCGCATCCCGGAGTCCAGGCCTCGTTCAAGATGCTGGGACAGCCCTCCGCGCGGGAGCTGGCCTGCATCTTCGCCTCACTGGGGCTCGCGCAGAACCTGGCGGCGATTCGCGCGCTGGGCTCGGTGGGCATCCAGCGCGGCCACATGGCGCTGCACGCGCGCACCGTGGCGTCGAGTGTCGGCGCGCCACCGGAGTGGGTGGAGGCCATCGCCGCGCTGCTCGTCCAGGAGGGGGAGGTGAAGGTGGACCGGGCCCGGCAGGTGCTGGACCGGATGCGCGGCGGCGGCGAGTCCGTGACGCTCACGCCCTCCGCGCTGCGCACCGGGCTCCAGGACGAAATCGAATAGGCCCCGGGCTTCACGTCCTCCACGTCGACGAGCAAGGGGAAGGGCGCGCCGAGTGCGCGGTGTCCTTCCCCTTCTCCCCGCGTGGAGGAACCGGGACCTGTCGCGTGTTCTGGTTCCCACCCGCCCGAGGGCTGTGCAACAACGGCGGGGTGAGCCCCCATGACTCCGCCTGACTCGCACTCCTCGCCGCCCAACACTCCGCCCCTGCGCACCTTGCCGGTGCCCACGCTGACTCCCACGCCGGGCGAGCTGGCGCATGCGCAGAAGCGGGGCGGCCGCTCGGCGCTGCTCGGGTTGGGGCTGGTGGGCGTCGTGGCGCTGACGAGTCCCGTGCTCGGCTACCTGGAGGACGTGGGCAACGCGCGCGAGGAGCTGCTGGGGCACCTGTCGAACCAGGCCCGTGTCCAGGCGGACGCGCTGGGGGTCCACCTGCTGTTGCTGGAGGCGGAGCTCGCGCGCGTCGCCGGGCACCCCACGCTCTTTCCGGAGGACGGGGCGTCCCCCGCGGAGCAGGCCCTGCTCGACAGCGCCTTCTACCACTCGTCGCTGTTCTCGGAGGGCGTGGCCCTGCTCGGTCCCCGAGGCGAGCGTGTGTGGAGCGACCCTCCCGGCATGTCGCTGGGCGCGTCGCCCATCACCGCGCGCCCCTGGTTCCAGCGGATGGTGGAGCGCAAGGCGCCGGCCATCGACCTGTTGGAGGGCGAGGGGGGGCCGCTCGTCGTCGCCGTGCCGATGATCAAGGAGGGCCAGCTCAAGGGCGTGCTGCTCGGTGAGGTGCGCACGGAGGCGCTGCCCACGCGCTCCACGGAGGAGACGGCGCTGTTCCTGATGGATGCGCGCGGACGGCTCCTGCTGCCCTCGTCGCCCTTCTCGCACCAGGAGGACTTCTCTGGAGCACTGCGCTCACTGGCGAAGGCGCCGGGGCCGTTGATGTTGGAGGGGAACCGGTTGATGGGCGCGGCGGCGTGGGTGGGACGCAGCGAGCTGTTGCTCGTGGTGCTCGAGGACGAGGAGTCAGCCACGGCCGGACTGCGCTCGCGCTTCCTGCGACAGCTCGCCTTCCATATCGCGCTGCTCACCTGCACCCTCGGTCTGTTCCTCGTCCTGCTGCGGCATTCCTACCGCTCGTTGCTCGCGGCGGAGGAGCGGCTGCGCCGTCAGGAGACGATGGCCGCGCTGGGCACCGCCGCCGCGCTCATCGCCCACGAGGTGAAGAACGCGCTCAACGGCATCCAGGCCGCGCTGTCCGTGCTGCGCACGACGCCCGCGGGCAGCGAATTGCCGGTGCGGGGCCTGCGCTCCCAGGTGGAGCGGCTGGGGCACCTGGCCCGCTCGCTGCTGTCGTTCGGCGCGCCCCGTGCCGCGATGCGGCGAAGCTGCGAGGTGCACCTGTTGGTGGAGGAGGCGCTCCAGGCGGTGCGCATGCTGCCCGAGTCGGAGGAGGTGGAGCTGCGCACGTCGCTGGAGGAGAACCTGACCGTCCAGGGTGACGCGGCGCTCCTGGTGTCGGCCATCGACAACCTGGTGCGCAACGCGGTGGAGGCGGGCGCGGTGGCGAAGGACACGGGCCTGCGCCCCTCGCCCTGGGTGGCGGTGAACCTGTCGCGGGATGGCGATGCGGCGCTGCTGGTGGTGGAGGACAACGCGGGCGGCGTGGACCCCCGGCTCGAGCCCCGGCTGTGGGAGCCGTTCGCCACCGGCCGCGCGAAAGGCGTGGGCCTGGGGTTGCCCATGGCGCGGACGTCCGTGGAGGCGCATGGTGGAAGCCTGACCTATACCCGCCGTCCACAGGGCAGCCTCTTCACGCTGCGGTTGCCGCTGGAGCGCACTTCATGAGCATCCATCTGCTGTTGGTGGACGACGACCGGACCTTCGCCTCGCTGGCGGCCACCGTGCTGCGTCACGAGGGCTTCCGGGTGACGCTGGCGCATTCGCTCCATGACGCGCGCGCCGCGCTCGCCCGGCAGGCGCCCGAGGTCGTCGTGTTGGACCGCCGCCTGCCGGATGGAGACGGCATCCACCTCTTGCCGGAGCTGCGCGCGCAGTTCCCGGACACGGCGGTGATGATGGTGACGGCGCACGGCGACATCGCCAGCGCGGTGGACGCCATCAAGCAGGGCGCGCGCGACTACCTGTCCAAGCCGGTGGAACTCGACGACCTCGTCCTGCGCGCGCGCCGCGCCGCCGCGGACCTCCAGCTCCACGAGCGGCTGCGTCAGGCCGAGAGCGAGCTGGGGGGCCGGCGTCGGCTCTTGCGTCCGCGCGCCCCGGCGATGGTGGCCGCGCTCCAGATGATTGAGCGCATCGCCACCGCGCCCCGAAGTCCGGTGCTCATCACCGGCGAGACGGGCGCGGGCAAGGAGGTGCTCGCGCGGCACCTGCACAACGTGCAGGGCAACCAGGGCCCCTTCGTCCACGTCAACTGCGCCGCGCTGCCCTCCGCGCTGGTGGAGAGCGAGCTGTTCGGCCACGAGCGGGGCGCCTTCACCGACGCTCGCGCGGCCCGGCGAGGGCTGGTGGAGGTGGCCGACGGCGGCATCCTCTTCCTCGACGAGATTGGCGAGCTGCCGCTCAGCCTCCAAGCCAAGCTGCTCACCTTCCTGGACCAGGGCGCCTTCCGGCGGCTGGGTGGGACGACGGAGCTGACGAGCAACGCCCGCGTGGTGACGGCCACCAACCGCGACCTCACGCGCGAGGTGGCGGAGAGCCGATTCCGAGAGGACCTGTACTTCCGCCTGAGCGTCTTCCGCGTGGAGATTCCCCCGCTGCGCCAGCGCCGCGAGGACGTGCTGCCGCTGGCGGAGTCACTGCTGGTGGAGCTGTGCGCGGAGCTGGGGCGCAGGCCCGTGGACTTCTCCAGCGCCGCGAGGGCGCGCCTGGAGCGCTACCCGTTTCCGGGCAACGTGCGCGAGCTGCGCAACGTGCTGGAGCGCGCGCTGGTGCTCGAGCCGGGACCCGCGCTGGAGCTCCAGGCGCTGGAGCCGCGAGGCCCGCTGGGGCCCGCCGCCACGGACCCGGACGCCTTCGTGGTGTCGGGCACGCGCTCGCTCGACGAGGTGGAGCGCCTGTACGTGAAGCACGTCCTCGGCCGCCTGGACGGCCGGCGGATGGAAGCCGCGAAGGCGCTCGGGCTGTCCTACCCCACGTTCCTCCGCAAGCTCGAGGAGTGAGCCCCAGGGCGTCGGGACGGCTCCTCCGACGTGCCAGGCTGGCGCTTCAAGTTCCTTGCTCAAGTTTCTTGAAGTCCGGCGCGGGCACTTGAAGTTCCTTTCATCGCCCGCCTGCTCCCGGGCGCCGCATTCCCTTGTGAAATCGACCGTTTAGGTCCTGGCACGGGCGTTGCCATGACGCACCGCGAGACTCAGCGTGCGCCACCGTGGGGTGGCGTCTTCTCGTGGAGGTGTGTGGCATGACGACGAGTGATGGGAACGCTGGCTCGGCCTGGAAGAATCTGGCCGCTGACCTGCCCGCTTCCCTGGTGGTTTTCCTGGTGGCGCTGCCCCTGTGCATGGGCATCGCGTTGGCTTCAGGTGCGCCCATCGTCTCGGGCCTCATCGCCGGCGTGGTGGGTGGCGTGGTGGTGGGCCTGTTGGGAGGTGCGCCGCTTCAAGTCAGCGGCCCCGCCGCGGGCCTGGCGGTGATGGTGTTCGGGTTCATCCAGACCATGGGTCTGGCGATGACGTGCGCCGCGGTGGCCGTGGCGGGCGTGGTGCAGATGATTTTCGGTGGGCTCAAGGTGGCGCGCGCGGCGCTGGCCATCTCGCCCGCGGTGATTCACGGGATGCTGGCCGGTATCGGCATCCTCATCGTGCTGGGGCAGGTCCACATCGTCCTGGGTGGCAGCCCCCAGTCGAGCGCCTGGCAGAACATCAAGGAACTGCCGGAGCAGATCCTCGGCCTGCATGGCCCGGCCGCGGTGCTGGGCCTGGCCACCATCGGGTTGATGGTGGTGTGGCCTCTGTTGGCCAAGGGCAAGCTGAAGCTCGTGCCGGCGCCGCTGGTGGCGGTGGTGGGAGCGACGGCGGCGTCGGTGCTCTGGGGCGCGGACGTGTCGCGCGTGGAGCTGCCGGCCAACGTGTTCAGCAGCATGCAGCTTCCGGCGATTCCCACGGGCAACTGGGGTCAATTCGTAACGGCCGTGCTGTCGCTGGCGCTGGTGGCGAGCGCGGAGTCGCTGTTGTCGGCGGTGGCCACGGACAAGATGCACACGGGGCCCCGGGCCAACCTGGACAAGGAGCTGTTCGCGCAGGGCGTGGCGAACACGGTGTCCGGGCTCGTGGGTGGCCTGCCCATCACCGGCGTCATCGTGCGCAGCGCGGCGAACATCGCGGCGGGCGCGAAGTCGCGTTGGTCCGCGGTCATCCACGGCGGGTTGCTGCTGCTCTTCGTCACCACGCTCGGCTCGGTGGCGGGCCTGGTGCCGCTGACGGTGCTGGCGGGTCTGCTCGTCGTCGTCGGCACCAAGCTGGTGAACCTGCACCACATCCGCGAGCTGCAGAAGCGCGGCGAGGTGCTCGTCTACGCGGTGACGGTGGCGGGCGTCGTCGGCATCAACCTGCTGGCGGGCATTGGCCTGGGATTGCTGGTGGCCATGCTGCGGTTGCTGTGGCGGTTGGGCAGCGTGAAGGTGGACGTCAAGCAGGCTCACGGGGAGTTCCTCGTGCAGGTGTCGGGCTCGCTCACCTTCGTGGGTGTGCCCCGCCTCTCCACGGCGCTGGCGCAGGTGCCCGCGGGGTCCAGGGTTCGCGTGGACCTGACCGTGGACACGTTGGACCACTCGGGTTTCGAGGCCATCGAAAGCTGGAGTGACACGCATCGCAAGACGGGCGGCTCGGTGGTCATGGAGTCGCTCGAAGAGGTCTGGGTCCGCAGCGGTACGAGCCGGTCCTCCAGTCCTGTCCTGGGTTCGCAGGTTTCCACCAACACTCTCGCGTCTGAAGGTGCCCCATGAAGAAGCTCATCCGTGGCCTGCTGGACTTCCAGCTCAAGGGTCGGCCCGCCTATCGCGAAGTGTTCGCCCGTCTGGCGCAGGGCCAGTCCCCGGACTGCATCTTCATCTCCTGCTCGGACAGCCGGCTGGTGCCGAACCTGCTTGTGACGACGGACCCGGGCGACCTGTTCGTGGTTCGCAACGTGGGCAACCTGGTGCCGCCGTCGGATGCCCACGGCGTCTCCACGGGGGACCAGTCCGAGCCCGCGGCGCTCGAGTTCGGTCTGAGCAACCTGGAGGTGGAGGACGTGGTCGTCTGCGGCCACTCGAGCTGCGGCGCGATGAAGGCGCTGCTCGCCGGAGGCCAGGTGCCGGGCGCGCCCAACCTCCAGCGCTGGCTGGAGCATGGCCAGCAGGCGCTGCGCACCCTCAAGGAGGGCACCACGGTGGGCGAGGGCCTGCCTGAGTACGACCGGCTCTCGCAGCTCAACGTGCTCCAGCAGCTCCAGCACGTGTCGTCGTACCCGGTGGTGAAGGAGCGCATCGCCGCCGGCAAGCTGCGGCTGCACGGGTGGTGGTTCGACATCGCCAACGCGCAGGTTCACGTCTGGCGCCCGACGCACGGCCGCTTCATCCCCATGACGGAGCTGGTGGGGGAGGCGCTCTTGCGCGAGCTCGGCGGCGACCCGCTCTTCCCGGGCGAGGGTCGGGCGGCGAACCAGGAGGGGCCCGGCGGCGAGGGTGTCGCCCGGATTCTCTCCGTGGCCGCCGGCCACTGAGCCTGGGGCCTCTCGTAGCAGGCAGGCAAGGGGGCATGGCCCACATGGGGCCGTGACTCCTGATTGGAAATCGGACGCTGGAGAGGAAGGATGCGGCCTGGCTCCGCATGACCCCCTTCCTCTTCACGTTCGTCGTCCTGGGCTTCTCGGTGGGCGCGGGACTGCTGGGCTCGCTGCTGGGCATCGGCGGCGGGCTCATCCTCATCCCCGTCCTCACCCTGCTCCTGAAGGTGGACATCCACTACGCGGTGGGTGCGTCCATCGTCTCCGTCATCGCCACGTCGAGCGGCGCGGCGGCCGCGTATGTGCGCGAGCGCATGGCCAACATGCGCGTGGCCATGTTCCTGGAGCTGGCCACCACGGCGGGCGCGCTCACCGGGGCCTTCCTGTCGGGTCGGGTGGGAG
>NZ_VIFM01000364.1 GCF_006636215.1 Myxococcus llanfairpwllgwyngyllgogerychwyrndrobwllllantysiliogogogochensis
GCCCAGCCCTCGGGCCCCCGCCCCAACGCCGCCCGCGAGGAGCGCGTCCGCATGACGCCCCTGCGCAAGCGCGTGGCGGAGCGCCTCATCCAGGCCCAGTCCAACGCCGCCCTGCTCACCACCTTCAACGAGGTGGACATGGGCGAGGTGATGGCGCTGCGCAAGAAGTACAACGAGAAGTTCCAGGCGAAGCACGGCGTGAAGCTGGGCTTCATGAGCTTCTTCGTCCGCGCCTCGATTGAAGCCCTCAAGGCCTTCCCGCAGGTCAACGCGGAGATTGACGGCGAAGACGTCATCTTCAAGCACTACTACGACATTGGCGTGGCGGTGAGCGGCAGCCGCGGCCTCGTCGTCCCCGTCCTGCGCAACGCGGACAAGCTGTCCCTGGCGGAGCTGGAGAAGGGCGTCGCGGACCTGGGCACCCGGGCTCGCAACGACAAGCTGGGCCTGGCCGACCTCCAGGGCGGCACCTTCACCATCACCAACGGCGGCATCTTCGGTTCCATGCTGTCCACGCCCATCATCAACCCGCCGCAGACGGGCATCCTGGGCATGCACAACATCGTGGACCGCGCCGTCGTCCGCGACGGGCAGATTGTCATCCGCCCCATCATGTATGTCGCACTCACCTACGACCACCGGCTCATCGATGGCCGCGAGGCCGTCCAGTTCCTCGTGCGCGTGAAGGAGTGCATCGAGGACCCGGAGCGCCTTCTCCTCGACGTCTGAGTTGTAGGTGACGCGCCGCGCCGCGACTTACCAGGGAGGCCCGAGCTCAGTGCAACTCGGGCATTCCAGGCCGCTGGCTGGACTTCCAGGCAGGCGTTTCACTACAACTGGACATTGTCTCCCGGTCGTCGGGGGGCGGGAAGAACGGGCGGCTCTCACACGTCGCCCCGCGAGACTGAAGGAAGTGCAATGGCAACCGGTACCGTGAAGTGGTTCAACGACGCGAAGGGCTTCGGCTTCATCACCCAGGACGGCGGAGGTGAGGACGTTTTCTGCCACCACACCGCCATCAACATGGATGGCTTCCGCACCCTCGCCGAGGGTCAGAAGGTGGAGTTCGAGGTGACGCGCGGCCCCAAGGGCCTGCAGGCGCAGAACGTTCGCGCGGGCTGAAACGTCGTCGTAGGTCCTGGCCCTTCCGCGCGGAGGGCCGATGAACGGAGGCCCGCCCCTGGAGTTGAGGGAACCGGGCCTCTTGCTTTTGCGGGGTACGGCGACAGGCCCCGGGCGCGAACGCCCGGAGCCCGGAATCACATCACAGGTTCTTCTTGAAGTGCTCCATGACGCGCTCCCACTGGCGCTCCTTCACCAGCGGGTCCGGCACCATGTGCGTCAGGCCGCTGAGCGGCAGGAGCTCATGGGGCTTGCCGGCGCGGAAGAGCGCATCGCTGAGCTTGAGCGTGTGGAAGAAGTACACGTTGTCATCCGCGGTGCCGTGGATGAGCAGCAGCTTGCCAATGGGCTTGTCCGTCTTCGCGTAGGTGAGCAGCGAGCTCTTCTCGTACGCCTCCGGGTGCTCCTGGGGCAGGCCCAGGTAGCGCTCGGTGTAGTGGGTGTCGTAGTCGAGCCAGTCCACCACCGGGGCGCCGGCCACCGCGGCCTTGAAGACGTCCGGGCGCTTGAGGGCGGCGAGCGCGGCCATGTAGCCGCCGAAGCTCCAGCCTTCGATGCCCACGCGGTTGATGTCGATTTCCGGCAGCACCTTGGCCAGCTCCTGGATGGCGGCGGCCTGGTCTTCAATCGTGATGGTGGCGAAGTCGTACTTCACCTCGCGCTCCCACGCGGCGCCGCGCAGCGGGGTGCCGCGCCCGTCGAACTTCACGACGATGAAGCCGTGGTCCGCCATCCACTGCGGCATCAGGTGCGCCGCCATGCTGTGGTGGACGACGGTGGTGGTGGGGCCGCCGTAGACCTCCACGATGACGGGCAGCTTCTTGCCCGGCTTGAAGTCACGCGGGCGGGTGATGGAGGCCCAGAAGCCCTTGGGGCCCACCTGCCGCACCTCGGTGTTGGGGATGAAGGGCGGCTCCTGCGCGACTTCGGGCAGCTCGCCCAGCTTCGTCCCATCCGCGCGCAGCACCTGGGTGCGGCTCATGCTCTTCAGGCTGGAGCCGTTGACGACGAGCACGTTGCCGTCGCGTGAGGCGGAGCCGCCTTCGACGCCGTCCTTGTTGCCCGTCACGCGCTCCGGCGCGCCGCCCGCCTTCACGCGCCACAGCGCGCTCTGCGTGGGGTTGGGGCCGCCGTTGAAGTACAGGGTGTGGTCCTTCTGGACGAAGCGCGTCATGCCGCGGAAGCCCGCGTCCGGCTTCACCACGGTGCGCTCCAGCGAGCCGTCCGCCTTGCGCTGCTCCACCTCGGGGCCGCCGTTGCGCTCGGTGTACCAGAGGAAGCCACTGCCATCCTCGAGCCACAGCGGGAAGTCCTGCTCCAGGTTGAGCCAGGCGGAATCCTTCTCCACCAGCAGCTCGCGCGTCTTGCCCGTGGCGGGGTCCACCGCGAGCAGTTGCTGCTCGGTCTGCACCCGGTTCTGCACGAGGATGGTGAGCGGGGCGCCCTTCGCCCACGTCACGGTGGCCAGGTACGGGTACTTCGCCGCATCCCACTGGACCCAGGTCGTCTTGCCACCGGTGACGGGGGTGACACCCAGGCGCACCTTGGCGTTGGGCTTGCCGGGGCGCGGGTACGCGAAGATTTCGCCGCCGCGCTCGGGGTGCATCACGTCGACGATGGTGAGCTTCTCCACCTCGGCGGTGTCGGACTCGGTGTAGGCCACCGACTTCGCGTCCGGGCTCCACCAGTAACCGGAGAAGCGGCTCATCTCCTCCTGGGCGACGAACTCGGCCACGCCGTGCGACTTCGCGTCGGAGCCGCCCTTGGTGACCCGCTGTTCCTTGTTCGCGGCGACGTCGATTCGGTAGACGTCATTGTCCCGGACATAGGCCACCTGCTTGCCGTCCAGGGAGAAGCGCGGGTCCAGCACGCCGGGGCCCGTCTTGAGCTCCGTCACCTTGCCGCTGGCGCGCTCCACCACATAGAGGCGGCCGGACAAGGGGACGAGCAGGCGCGTGCCGTCATCCGAAACCTGGTACGAGGTGAAGCCTCGGGCGCTGACGCGCATGCGCTCGCGGCGGGCCTTCTCCTCGGGGGTGAGCGTCTCGTCGGAGCCCTTGAGAATCGCCTCGGGAGTGAGGACCTCCTTCGTCTGCCCGGACGCCACGTCGAACGCGTAGAGCGTCTGCACGTTGGAGGTGGGCTGGGTGCGAAGGAAGAGGACCTGCTTCTCGTCGGGGGTGATTTTGATGCTCACCGGACGACCGCTCGAGAAGTTGCGGGTCTCCGTGAGCTGTCGCAGGAAGGTGTCTTGCTTCCGCTCCGTCTGGGACATGGGTAGGGGCTTCATCTCCTGGGCGAGTGCGGACGTGCTCACGAAGAGGAGCGCGGCGGTAAGTACCTGGCGCATGGGTCGTCGAAATCCCGCCGGTGGCGGGGCTCCTTTCACGGAAAGGTGCGGGGGAGCCTACACTCGGCCGCCGCGCAAGCTGAGCAAACGCACAACAGATGTGAGGATTCCCGAGGGATGCAGACCGAAGACGACGCCCCGCGGCACCTGAGGCTGGCGGGCATCATCCGACTGGGGCTGGGAGGCGGGCGAGGGCCCTCGGACGCCTATGTCTTCGACCCCCATCGGCTGGCCCTCCCTTCGTGGGCGTGCGCGCTCGGGGAGTCGGGCTCCCCTGCCCTCCTGGTGACGCTCGACAGGCACCTGGACGTGGTGGTGCCGCGAGAGCCCGGGAAGGTGCCCGACCGCTCGGCGGGACTGCGCGCGCTGGACGAGCACGCCCGGTGGTCGCTGGATGTGCGCAACTATGACCACATCCTCGCGGCGATGGAGGCGGGGCTGGTGGGGGATGCCTTGCTGGTAGCCAGGACTCGGCCCCGGGGCTCCTTCGCGGGCGAGACCTACGTGGACACGAAGGGCCGCTCGCACCGACTGGTGGTGGTGCCCACCGTGGACCGCGCGTCCGAGGCGTGGAATCACCCCGCTCCCGGTGACGCGGTGCGAGATGTCCTGGAGCGCGCGGACCAGGTGTTGCTCGACATCGACCTGGACTGCTTCACGTCGCTGAGCGACGCGGACCCGACGACGGTGATTCCGTGGCCGCGCGCCATCATCCGTGAGTTCCTGCTGCCCGAAGGCTCCGAGGATTTCTGGGACGCGGTGCTGAAGCGCACGGTGGCGATGACGCTGGCGCGCGAGCCGCATCACTGCGGTGGATTGCTCGCCTCCGGTGAGTTGTTCCGCGATGCGGCGGAGGTGCTGTTCCGCGAGCTGCTGCGCGTCGAGCCGCCGTGAGGCACGGCGGCGCCGGTTCGGAGTGACTCCGCGCGAACGTGGCGAGCTGAACGAGCCACTGTGAGCGAGCCGGCACCCGTTCGTGGCGACTCAGCGCTACAACGACAAGCTGAGCGAGTCGCTGTGAGCGAGCCGGCACCCGTTCGTGGCGACTCAGCGCTACAACGACAAGCTGAGCGAGTCGCCGTGAGCGAGCCGGCACCCGTTCGTGGCGACTCAGCGCTACCACGACAAGCTGAGCGAGTCGCCGTGAGCGAGCCGGCACCCGCTCGTGGCGACTCAGCGCGACAACGACAAGCTGAGCGAGCCGCTGTGAGCGGGAGCAGCACAGTTGGACGCGCTACAGCGGCGAGTCGAGGAAGCTCGGTCGCAGGTCCGTGACCTGACCGCCCGCGAGCGAGAAGCGACTCCCGATGGGAGGACGGTCTCCGTTGAGCACGTAGCCGAAGTCGAGGCGGAACGGCACGACGTTGAACTGGGGGAACAGCACGCGCAGGCCCACGCCCACCGACGTCACCATGTCCGGCCTGTCGTTGAACGCGCTGCCCGAGTCCAGGAAGAGCACCCCGCCCACGTGCACCGTTTTGATGACGACAGGCGCGGTGCGGTACTCCACGTTCACCAGCAGCATCCGCTTGCCGGAGTACTCATCCGCCGGCGCGCCGCGAAGCCCGTTGCCACCACCCAGCAGCGTGATTCGGTCGAACAGGTCATCGATGTTCACATCCAGCAGGCCGCGCGCGACAAAGCGCCCGCCCAGAATCTTGGGCGACACCTGCGCCAGCTCCGCGGCCCAGTGACGGTTGTTCCACGTCGCGCCCTCACCGAGCTGCCGACGGATGGCGCCTGACGCGGACACGGTGGTGAGCGCCTCGCCCCAGCGAAGGCGGTAGCGCGCCGCGAGCCCCGCTTCCGTGAAGTGGTTGTCGTCCCCGAAGACAGGAGGCGCGTAGCGCACCGTCGCGGAGACCCAGTGCCCCATCTGGTAGTCCTCCGAGAGCACGTACGAGTCCACGTCGCGCAGCACCTCGTACCGCGCCTCGAAGGCACGCAGGGACACCGAGGCGTAGCCCGCGTCCTCCGCGCGCGGCAGGTAGTTGCGGCGGAACCAGTCGGACTGTCCCTCCGTCAGCATCGACGAGGAAGGCGGGTCGTAGGAGTAGTGGTACGCGCCCAGCGAGCCACTCACGTTCCACTTGTAGCGCAGGCCATACGAGCGCGTGTACGAGGCCGCGCCAGCGACCTCCTCCGTCCGGTACACGTAGGGCACCGTCGGGCCGTCGGGATACGGGAGCTGCCATATCTCCGCGCCCCGGTAGATGCGATTGGTCTCCACGTTCCACGCGACGGACGTGCTCACGCTCCACGGCGTGGACAACGAATAGAGCGGACGGCTGACGGAGAGACTTCCCCGCGAGCCCTCGGCCTTGCCGCTCTCGCGTCCGATGATGAGGGCGGCGGACTCACTCAAGGACCAGCGACTGCCCAGCACGCGCGGGTCGGTGTAGCTCTGTCCGAAGCTCAGCGTGTCCAGGCGAAGGGTGAAGTCCAGCGCCAGCTTCTTGCCTCGGCCCAGGAAGTTCTGCTCCGTGCCCTGGAGCCGCAGGTACTGCAGCAGAGAGCCCACCGCGGAGAAGTCACTGTTGAGGCGCAGCGACCAGATGTCCTTGGTGACGACGAGCAGCGCCACCGTCCCGGGCACCTTCCCTTTCACCGGGACGACTCGCACCACGGAGAACAACCGCAGCCCCCGCAGGTTGCGCGCCGTCTCGTCCGCGAGCCGCGTGGAATACGGCTGCCCCGGTGGGAGCAACACCTCGCGCCGGACGACCTCCTCGCGGGTGCGGATGTGGAAGATGTTGAGGAAGTTCGGATACGGGTCGCTCTCCGCGACCACTTCCTCGGTGTCGACGAGCACCTCGGCCAGCGGCATGCCCTCGGGTGACGGCTCCAGTTGACGGCCGTGACGCGTCAGCGCCTCGACGATGAGGGCTTCCTCGTAGTTCTCCTGGGAGAGGCCCTGGGGACGCGCTGGCGCGGGCTCCACGGAGGTCCCCGCCGGAGCCTTCTCCCCTTCTTCCGTCGCACGGGCCTCGCCTGGCGATGGAGCAGGAGACGCGACGGCGGGAGCCGGCGTCTCGGGAACGGGCTCCGCCTGGAACGAGGACAGGGTGAGAGGAACGACGATGAGCACGAGCAGCGGGAGCGCCACGCCGCCATCCTGGCATGCGCGGCCTTCCGCGTGAGCATCTTCATCGCACGGCCCTCCGGATTGCGGCGTGGAGCGCCGACTGTCATCCTCGCCAGATGGACGCGGATGCCCGCGAGTACCGCGCGATTCAGACGTTCTACGGACAGCGCCGCGCTCGACGCTCCGGCATCCCATACCTGCACCACATCGACGAGGGCCTGTGGGTCCTCCGAGCCCTGGGCGCGAGCGACCACGCCCAACGCGCGTACTGCCTGCACCCGCTGGTTCAGGAGGATGACGCACGAGCCGCCGCCTGGGCCTACGCTCTCGCCACCGGGGCGGACCTCTCCGGGCCTCCCGTCGACGGAGTGAGCGATGAGCCGCGCGTCCTCGCGCTCGCGCTGGACTATCGGGAGACCGCCAATGCCGCGCTGTCCCATCGACCGGACTTGAAGGGGCCCGACGACATCGCGCTCAGCGCCGAGCCCGAGGTCAACGACATGCTCCGCGCCGACAAGGTCCAGAACTACAAGGACTTCATCCGCCATCACCGAGGCAGCCACCCCAGGTCCGCCGAGCTGGAGCGCTATTTCCAGGCGTGGCTCGCGCGACTCGATGTGTCCCCGGAACAGCTCACACGCTGGCACGCGGCGCTCGAACACCTCCAGGACAACATCCCCCGCACCTGACTCTGTCCCGGGCCGTGCGCCCTCCCATGAGGCTCCTCGACGGCCCGAGGCTCCGTCATGGCGCCTCAGTGAACCTCGCGCGTCCTCTTTGTCCACGCAGAGCTCGAGCCACGGCCCACGGCTCCGTCATGGCGCCTCAGTGAACCTCTCGTGCGTCCTGTCCACGAGGAAGCCGAGCCACGGGCCGGCTCGGCCCTCGGTCGCTCGTCGGGTCGCTCGGAGTGACAGTCCCTGGAGTGCGGCGTCGCCTCTTCCGAGGCGGAAGGTCCCCACCGAAAAACCCGGGTGTAATCCCGACCAGGAGCGGGCGTCTTCCTGGGTGAAGGCGGACAGCCCCTCTCATCACGAAGGGCGGGCCCGCCACGAGCACTCAGCCTTGGAGGCGTCGTCGCCCATGTCCGGCTCCCACCAACACACTCCTTCGACACATGGCCGGGCCTTCGCGCTGGGCATCGGCCTCAACCTGGCCTTCGTCGCCGTCGAGGCCACCTTCGGTTTCATCTCGGGCTCGCTTGCGTTGCTCGCCGACGCCGGACACAACCTGAGCGATGTGCTCGGGCTGGTGCTCGCCTGGGGCGCCAGTGTGCTGGCCCGTCGCAAGCCCACGGAGCGTTACACCTATGGACTGCGCGGCGCGTCCATCCTGGCCGCGCTCCTCAATGCGCTGCTCCTGCTCGTCGCGGTGGGCGCCATCGGCTGGGAAGCGGTGCAACGATTGGGGCAACCCGCTCCCGTCGCCACGGGTACCGTCATGCTCGTGGCGGGAGTGGGTACGCTCATCAACACCGCCACCGCGCTGCTGTTCTGGAAGGGGCGCCAGAGCGACCTCAACATCCGAGGCGCCTTCCTGCACATGGCCGCCGACGCGGGCGTGTCGCTCGGCGTCGTCCTGGCCGGCGCCCTCATCTCCTTCACCGGCTGGATGTGGTTGGACTCCGGGGTGACGCTCGGCATCGCGCTCCTCATCCTCGTGGGGACCTGGGGGCTGCTCCGGGACTCCGTCAACCTGGCCCTGCATGCCGTTCCGGCGAACATCGACATGCCTTCCGTGCGGCTTCAGCTGACCCAGTCACCCGGCGTCGCCGAGGTGCATGACCTCCACGTCTGGGCCATGAGCACCACCGAAGCGGCACTCACGGCGCATCTCGTCGTGAGCGAGCAACCGCTGGACGACTCGCGCCTGAGCCACCTCAAGCGCCTGCTCCATGACCGGTTCGGCATCGAGCACGTCACCCTGCAGCTCGAATCGGACACGGCCCGGAATTGTCGCCCGCTCGCATCCAACGACGCTGTCTCCCCCTGCCTGTGAACGACGCCAGCTCCCCATGCACCCCACCCTCCGAGCCCATTTCGACCACGAACTCCAAAGCGCCTCCGAGTCCCAGACCCGGGGCGACTTCCAGGCGGCGTGGCACTTCCTGGAACGTGCCCATGTCCTGAGCCAGGCCCATGCATGGCCTCACCTCCAGGTGCATGGCGCCATGTTCGTCTGGGCCTGGCGGCACGGTGACGTCCGGGAGCTGTTCGGACAACTCCCCCGCTTGTTGCTCGCCGCGCCCGGGTCCTGGCTCGGACGCGCGCCGCTGGGAAACACCGGGGGCTCGAACGTGGGCATCTTCACGCCCCTGCCCATTCCGGAGGACCTCCAAGTCATGCTGCGTCACGAAGCTCCTCCCGCCCCGTGAGGTGAACGTGCCCCGCGAACGAACCATCGGCCTCCACCGCGATGAGACAGACGCGGGACGCCCCAGGCGCGGGGCACCGGTTCAGCGAGCAGGCTCCTTCGCCCTGAAGCGTGTGAGCCCCCAGAACAGCAGGGCCACGGCGGCGATGGCCGCGCCCTGGACGCACACGCCGCTCCAGCCCGCCTGCGCGAACACCAGGGTCGAGGTGATGGACCCGGCGCCACTGCCGATGGAATAGAAGACCATGTAGCCGGCCACCAGCCGACTGCGCGCCTCCGGACGTACGGCGTACAGCTCGCTCTGGTTGGTGACATGCAAGGCCTGGATGGCGAGGTCCAGGGCGACGATGCCCACGCCCAGCGCCCACAGTGACTTCGGCGCCAACGAGACGGGCCACCACGAGACCAGCAAGACGACGAGTCCGACGCTGGTGGTCCAGTTTCCCCAGCCCCGGTCGGCCAGCCGCCCCG
>NZ_VIFM01000365.1 GCF_006636215.1 Myxococcus llanfairpwllgwyngyllgogerychwyrndrobwllllantysiliogogogochensis
GCCGGGGGGAGGGGAGCTTCCTCGGTGCGAGGAGTCTCCGACGGGCTCGCGCCAAGAGCCACCGGGGCCGCCACGAGCGCCATGAACAACACGAGCGGCGCGGCGGGGCTCACCGGCGCCGCCTCTCGCGCACGCGCTCCCGCATCTCCTGGCGCTGCTCGGGCGTCATCTGCCGCCAGCGGCGCATGTTCTCCATGAGCTGCTCGCGCCGCTCCGGGTTCTCCCGCAGGTAGGCCTTCATCCGCTGGCGCATCGCGGCGCGCCGCTCCGGGTCCATCTTCCTCAGCTCGCGCGCCTGCTCACGCAGGGCCTGCCGTTCGGCGACGTTGAGCTTGCGCAGCTCCCGCTGGTTGGCGCGCAGCCGCTCGCGCTCCTCGGGGGGCAGCTTGCGCCAGCGCTCCAGGTTGCCCCGGATGCGCGTCTGCTCGTCCTTCGGCAGCGACTTGAACTCGCGCAGCTTCCCGCGCAGCGCTTGCTTCTGCTCCGGCGTCATCTTCTCGAAGCGCTCGGCGGCCGTCGCCGGACGCTCCGTCTCCGCGCGCGCGGCCGCGCCCGTCAGCAGCGCCACCCCCAGGCCCAGCGCCATCCACGTCCGGCCCGTCATTGCGCCACCTCCAGTTCGTGGAGGCTCGCGACGACCTCCAGGTCCTCGGGACTGTCGAGCCCCAACAGCTCGTAGTCCTCGACCAGCTCCAGGTTCGCCGCCAGCTCCATCACCGCCGGGTCCTCCAACTCCTCGGGTGCCTCGGGGCCCGGCCCCACCACCACCAGCGCCAGCCCCACCGCCACGGCCAGCCCCGCGGAGGGCACCAGCACCGCCGGGCGCAGCAGCGTCCGCAGCCGCTCCCACCACGGCATTGGCAGCGCATCCAGCTTCGCCAGCACCGCGCGCCTTGTGTCCACCGACGGCACGAAGTCCGGCAACTCCGCAACCCTTGCCACCGTGTGGCGCAGGAGCGCCTCCGTCGCGCGGCACCCGGTGCAGCCGCCCAGGTGGGATGCGACTTGCTCGCGGCGGGCCGCGGGCAGCTCGCCGTCCACGTAGGCCGTGAGGTCTTCCTCGAAATGACAGCTCATGCCCTGCTCCTCGCGGGCACGGTGCCCGCCTGCAGCTCTTCAATCCTGCGCGCCACCGCCAGCGTCGCCCGGTGGATGAGGCTCTTCACGGCGGACTCGCTCGCCTCCAGCGCCTCCGCGATGTCCCGGTAGGCCATGCCCTCGAAGCGGCACATGGTGAAGGCCGCGCGCTCCCGGTCACTCATGTCGCGGAGCGCGTCGCCCACCGCCTGCTCCAGCTCCCGTCCCGCCAGCGCCTGGTCCGGCCTGTCGCCGTCCGGCCCCGCCATCTCCACGCCTCCGGTCTCCTCGCCGTCCGGCGCCTCGGTGGACGTGTGGGCCACGCGGTACTCCCCGCGCCGTACTTCGTTGAGGCAGTGATTGGTGGCCACCCGGAACAGGAACGTCTTGAAGCGCGCCGTGGGCTGGTACGCCTTCGCGTTGCGGTAGAGCTTCACGAAGATGTCCTGTGTCAGCTCCTCCGCGCGCTCCCTGTCTCCCACGAAGCGGAAGGCGAAACGCGCCACGCTCGCATGGTAGCGGTCGAACAGCCAGGCGAACGCCCGACGGTCCCCCGCGGCCACCTTCAGCATCGCCTGTGCGTCCGAATCCACGTCCACGGTCGACTTCAACCCCGTTACCCGCAAGAAGTTGCGGACACCGTCTCTTTGAACCGCGCGGGCCTCCGTGGATACAGTCTCCCCGTGTCGGACGCCACGCGCACACATCCACCCAGCTCCAGACCCGAGGAGGGCGCGGACGAGGAGCGTCTGGCGGACCTCGCCGCCTGGGCACCTCCTCCGTCAGAGGCGGCCGGACGGCCCACGCCTCCGGTGGAGCTGCCCCTGCCCGTGCTGGTGCGGGTGGAGCAGGCCGTGGGGGCCTCCCAGGCGGAGCGGCCCGAGGCGGCCGCGCGCCTCAATGAAGTCCTGAAGCAGTTGGGGACCGGCGGCGGGGAGCGGCAGGTGGCGGACACCCTGCACCGCCTGCTCGACGGCGGAAGGCTGGACGGACTGGTGGACGCCGACGGGCGCTCCTGCCGCGCGGTGGCGGTGGAGGCGCTGCTGTCCCTGGGCTTTCCCTACGCCCTGGAAGTCGAGCCCGACGACCTCAAGCACCTGCGCGCCAACACCGCGGCCCGGCCCGGCGGCCGCAAGAGCGTCTTCGATTTCGGGGCCGGAGTGCCCGCCACGGTGCTCACCGGCGGGCTGCTGGCCCAGGTCCTCGAGGAGCTGCTGCGGCCGGGCACCGTCGAAGGCACGGTGACCTTGCAGGTGGGCCTGAGCGTGCTGGCGATGATGGCCTTGTGGCTTGCCCCGCCTCGCAGTCCCGTGTACCGGCTGGGCCTGGGCCTGCTGGCCCTCGTGTCGGGCTACGGGCTGCTGTTGGCCCTGGGGTCGGCCGGCCACGCCGGGGGGCTGTGGGCAGGTGTGGCAGGCGCGGTCGCCGTCCTCCTGGCTGCCCTCCGCGAGAGCTAGCTGACCGACAGGATGCAACACGGATGTCAGAGGGGTGGACTAGGGTCTACCCATCGCGTACTAAAAGCGCGTTCAGGTGAGCCGGGGTGGCTCGCCAATACAAGGAGCTCAAGTCAAATGGCCGTGAATCAGGAGAAGGAAAAGGCGATCGAGCTGGCGATGTCCGCGGTGGAGCGCCAGTTCGGTAAGGGTTCGATCATGCGGCTCGGCAACGACGAGCCGCTGATGCACGACGTGCAGGCCATTTCGACGGGCTCGATTTCCTTGGACATCGCCTTGGGCGTGGGCGGCGTGCCGAAGGGCCGAATCATCGAGATTTTCGGACCGGAGTCCTCCGGCAAGACGACGCTGTGTCTCCACATCGTCGCGGAGGCGCAGAAGCGCGGTGGCATCTGCGGCTACGTGGACGCGGAGCACGCGCTGGACGTGGGCTATGCGCGCAAGCTGGGCGTGCGCACCGACGACCTGCTCCTGAGCCAGCCGGACACCGGTGAGCAGGCGCTCGAAATCGCGGAGATGCTGGTGCGCTCGGGTGCCATCGACGTGCTGGTGGTGGACTCGGTGGCCGCGCTCGTCCCCAAGGCGGAGCTCGAGGGCGAGATGGGCGACGCGCACATGGGCGTGCAGGCGCGCCTCATGAGCCAGGCGCTGCGCAAGCTCACGGGCACCATCTCCAAGAGCCAGACGTGCGTCATCTTCATCAACCAGATTCGCATGAAGATTGGCGTGATGTTCGGCAACCCGGAGACGACCACGGGCGGCAACGCGCTGAAGTTCTACGCGTCGCAGCGCATGGACATCCGCCGCATCGGCGCCATCAAGAACGGCGATAACGTGGTGGGCAGCCGCACCCGCGTGAAGGTCGTGAAGAACAAGGTGGCCCCTCCGTTCAAGGAGGTCGAGTTCGACATCATGTACGGCTCGGGCATCTCCCGTGAGGGCGACCTCATCGACCTGGCCTCCAACGACAACATCGTGGAGAAGAGCGGCAGCTGGTTCTCCTTCAATGGAGAGCGCATCGGCCAGGGCCGTGAGAACGCGAAGGACTACCTGCGGGAGCACCCGGAGGTGGCGAAGGAGATTGAGGCGCGCGTGCTGGAGAAGTACGGCATCGCGAAGGGCCCGGGCGCCGCCGCCGCTCCCGCCGCGGAGGAGGCTCCCGCCGAGGCCACCACCGAGAAGCGCCCGCGCGTGAAGGCCGTGAAGTGAGTCGGTGACGGCGGCTCCTCGCGAGCCGCCTCTCGACACGCCGTTCAGGGGCTGTCCTCTCCAGTCGAGGGCAGCCCCGTCGTGTTTCATGCGGGCCGCGTGAGTCGCATGCGTCGCGGAGTGCTGACACGGTGCGTTGTGTCGGAGGCGTGGCGGGGATGTTTCCGGAGTGATGGACGAGGGCCGTAGACTCGTGCGCGCTGGTCATTCACCCGCGCTCCATTTCGGGAGTCCCGCCTTGTTCGACAGATTGAAGCGTCGCAGCTTCCTGCAGGCCGTGGTTGCCGTCGCGGCAAGCACCTCATTCGGCTGTTCCGACGACGACACGCAGACCCATGACGGTGCGAAGTACTTCCCTCAGTCCATCTGTTCGGGAGATCCGCGTCCGGACAGCGTGGTGTTGTGGGTGCGCGCGGTGAACCCCGACAACGCGGGCGCGGATGCGCCGGTGCGGCTGGAGGTGTCGACGAGCGAGAGCTTCTCGAGCCTGGTGTTGGACAGGAGCTTCACGGCGCTGGTGGCGAATGACCATGCGCTGAAGGTGAAGGTGACGAACCTGTCGCCGCGCACGACGTACTACTACCGCTTCACCTTCGAGACGGGCGGGCAGAAGTACACGACGGCGACGGGCCGCACCCGCACGGCGCCGGCGGCCGGGGATGACGTGGCGGTGAAGTTCGCCTTCGCCAGCTGCCAGGACTACATCGGCCGTTACTACAACGCGTGGCAGCGGCTGCTGCAGCTCGACGAGGACCTGGACTTCGTCGTGTTCCTCGGCGACTACGTCTACGAGACGACGGGCGACCCGTCCTTCCAGTCGGGCGGCGACACCCGGACGGTGAAGTTCAGCGAGCCGGAGAAGGCGCTGAAGGTGGGCACGGGGCTGAGGGCCTTCTTCGCGGCCAACTCGCTGTCCAACTACCGCGACCTCTACAAGACGCTGCGCACGGACAAAATCATCCAGAAGGTCCACGAGCGCTACCCGTTCATCGTCATCTGGGACGACCACGAGTTCTCCGACGACAGCTGGGGGCCCAACGCGACGTACCTGGATGGGCGCGCGTCGGAGTTGCAGTTGGAGCGCAAGCAGAACTCGGAGCGGGCCTTCTTCGAGTACATCCCGCTGGACAATACGAACTCGGCGGAGGGCGCCATGGACCCGGCGGCCGCGCCGGTGTACCCGAACACGCGCGTCTACCGTGACTTCGAGTTCGGCAAGGCGCTGAAGCTGGCGGTGGCCGACTACCGCACCTTCCGTCCGGACCACCTCATCCCCGAGGACGCGTACCCGGGCCGGGTGGCGGTGCCCGCGCAGCTGCTGGCCGTGGCGCTGCCGAACCTGCCCGCGCCGGTGCAGGCGCTGCTCCAGTCGGAGACGTTCGCCTACGTGGACATCGACGCGGCGGAGCACGCCGTGCAGAAGGCGGTGTTGCAGGGCGCGTACGTGCAGCAGGCGATGGGCGCGGGCCTCACCCAGGCGGAGGCCACGGAGAAGGCCGGGTCATGGGTGAAGGGCGGCCAGTCGCTCTTCTACGTCAACCAGGTGCTGACGGCGGTGAACACCGCGCGTGTGGCGGCGCAGCAGCCGGCGATTCCGCTGCTCTCCGCGACGGGCGCGCCCCGGGGTCTGGCCTACGTGCACATGGGCAAGGCGGGCCTGTTCGGCATCCAGGGCTCGCGCTACATCGTGGTGAAGCCCATCTATGACTTGTTCTCGCGCCTCACCTACGGGGCCTCGCAGGGAGCCACGGAGGACGTGCTCGGCCAGGCGCAGCAGGCGTGGCTCCAGACGCAGCTGCAGTCGACCAACACCTGGAAGATTGTCGTCAGCTCCGTGTCGATGACGTCCATGGTGTTCGACCTGTCCGACAAGCCGGACATCGGTGAAGCGACGCTGCGTCAGGCGTTCTACTTCAGCGTGGACCAGTGGGACGGCTTCCCCACGAAGAAGGAGGAGCTGCTGGCGTTCGTCCGGGCAAACCAGGTGAAGAACGCGATGTTCATCTCCGGCGACATCCACGCGTCGTTCGCGTCGGAGGAGTCGGGCGTGCCCACGCTGACTGCGCCCGCGATTACCTCCGGCTCCATCAAGGAGCTGGCGGGTCTGGCCGTCTTCGGCGCGGGCTACGCGCCCAACAGCCCCATCTACAAGTACGTCGTCACGCAGTTGAACGATTCGCTCATGGCCTCCAACCCGGGCATGCGCTACGTCAATGGTGACGAGCACGGCTTCGTGGTGATGGAGCTCAAGGGCACGCAGGCGCTGGCCTCCTACCACCTCATCCCCAGCTCCGAGGTGGCCAAGGACTACTCGTTCAAGACGGACAGCGAGCTCGCGGCGAAGTTCACGCGCGTGGACTTCCGCATCGAGAACGGGACGATTACCAAACTCTGATGACGTGACACTCACCCTCGCCACGCGAGGGGAGTGACGAGGGCCGCGCCGGGAGCCAGGACGCTCCGGTGGCGGCCCTCGTTGCGTCTCGGGCGTGAGGGTCTCGCACCCAGGTGCGCGGGACTACGCCCACCAGCCCCATCGTCTCCGAAACGACCGACTGACGTCGGCGTGACTCCATAGGGCCCTTCGAGGCACGAGCGCCGCTGGCCTTGAGGTCGGCGGCTCTCCGGCGGAGCGAGGGGCGCCGCCGCGGAGGCAGTCCTCCGAGGTGGAACGCGTTAGAAGTCGGGCCATGACGACTGGCTCCTCGGCTTCGGACCTCCACCTTGTTCCCGCCCGGCCCGAGCATGTGGACTTCTGGATGTCGCTGCGCGCGGAAGCCGCCGCGCGGCGCTACGTGGACACCGAGGAGGACTCGCCAGAGACGCTGGTGAAGCGCATCCTGGAGGCGAGCTCGCTGGAGGAGCCTCGGGCGAAGGGGTTTCGCTGGTTCGTGCGGTACCAGGACGCGTGGGTGGGCACGGTGTCCGCTCGGGACGTGTCCCGGGAGCATGGCAGGGCGCAGTTGGGCTACATGTTGTCGGAGGCGTACCACGGGCGCGGGTTGGGCTCGCGCGCGGTGGGGATGATGCTGGAGCGCCTCTTCACCTTGCCCTTCCTGGAGCGGGTGTGGCTGACGACGCTGTCGGAGAACCTGGCGTCCCAGGGCGTGGCGCGCAAGCTGGGCTTCACGCTGGAGGGGACGATGCGCGGGCACTGCATGCTGCGCGGGGAGCGCAAGGACCAGCAATATTGGGGACTGTTGCGCTCTGAGTGGGAGTCCCGACAGCGCGGGTGACGTGCGCTGGGAGCCGCGTGGGGACCGGGTTATAGAAGGGGCGTCATGCACGCCTACGCCGCTGAGTTGTCGCAGGAGCTGGGGCTCCGGCCCGAGCAGGTGGACCGCACCCTGGCGCTGAACGCCGACGGAGCCACCGTTCCCTTCATCGCGCGCTATCGCAAGGAAGTCACGGGAGGGCTGGACGAGGTTCAAATCCAGACCATCCTCGACAAGGCCTCCGAGCGCACCGAGCTGGACTCGCGCCGCGACACGATTCTGCGCTCCGTGGAGGAGCAGGGGAAGCTGACGCCGGAGCTGGCGAAGGCGCTCAAGGCGGCCAAGACGCGCACCGAGCTGGAGGACTTGTACCTGCCGTACAAGCCCAAGCGCCGCACGCGCGCGGCCATCGCTCGGGAGAAGGGGCTGGAGCCCCTGGCGGACCTCCTGTGGAAGCAGGAGGGGAAGCGGGGCGAGGACGCGGACGCGAAGGTGCGCCCCTTCGTCAACGCGGAGAAGGAGGTGCCGGACCTGGCGGCGGCGCTCGCGGGCGCGCGCGACATCTGCGCGGAGCGGGTGAGCGAGGACGCGGGGCTGCGCCGCGCGACGCGCGAGGTGTGCGCGAAGCGGGGCACGCTGCGCTCGGACGTGGTGCCCGCGAAGAAGAACGAGCCCACCAAGTTCGAGAACTACTACGGCCACGAGGAGCCCCTGTCCCAGGCCCCGTCGCACCGCGTGCTGGCGCTCTTGCGCGGTGAGGAGGAGGGCGTGTTGAAGGTGAAGCTCAACATGCCGGATGACGAGGTGAAGGCGCTGCTCGGTGGGCGCGTGGTGACGAAGCCACAGTCCCTCTTCGCCTCGGAGCTGCGCGCCGCGGTGGATGACAGCTGGGAGCGGTTGTTGGGGCCGTCGCTGGAGTCGGAGCTGCGCGCGGAGCTGAAGGAGCGCGCGGACAAGGGCGCCATTGGCGTCTTCGGGGAGAACCTGCGGCACCTGCTGCTCACCGCTCCGGCGGGCGCGCGCGCGGTGCTCGCGTTGGACCCGGGCCTGCGCACGGGAATCAAACTGGCCATGCTGGACAACACGGGCAGCGTGGCGGAGACGGTGACGCTCTACTCGGAGCGCGGCGCGGACGAGCGGGTGCGCGCGGCGAAGCTGCTGTCGGCCGTGGTGCAGAAGCACAAGCCGGAGCTCATCGCGGTAGGCAACGGGACGGGCAGCCGCGAGGCGGAGACCTTCGTTCGCGACACGCTGAAGGCCCTGGGTTCGCAGGTGCCGGTGGTGTCGGTGAGCGAGCAGGGCGCGTCCATCTACTCGGCGTCCGAGGTGGCCCGTGACGAGTTCCCGGAAATGGACGTCAGCCTGCGGGGCGCGGTGTCCATTGGCCGGCGCTTGCAGGACCCGCTCGCGGAGCTGGTGAAGATAGACCCGAAGAGCATCGGCGTCGGGCAGTACCAGCACGACGTGGACCAGGGGCTCTTGAAGAAGAAGCTGGGCGAGGTGGTGGACTCGTGCGTGAACGCGGTGGGCGTGGATGTGAACACCGCCTCACCGCAGTTGCTGGAGCACGTGTCCGGCGTGGGCCCGTCGCTGGCGAAGAAGCTGGTGGCGCACCGGGCCTCGAAGGGGCGCTTCACCACGCGGCGGGAGTTGCTGAAGGTGAGCGGCCTGGGGCCGAAGACGTTCGAACAGGCGGCGGGCTTCCTGCGCGTGCGAGGGCCGGAGCCGCTGGACTCGAGCGCGGTGCATCCGGAGCGCTACTCGGTGGTGGAGCGCATGGCGAAGGACCTGGGCGTGGAGGTGGGCTCGCTCGTGGGGAACGCCGCGCTGGTGCGGAAAATCGACCCCAAGCGCTACCTGGGCCCGGACCTGGGAGAGCTGACGCTGAAGGACATCCTCGCGGAGCTGGAGAAGCCGAGCAGGGACCCTCGCGGCGACTTCACCGCGCCGGTGATGCGTGACGACCTGCGCACGCTGGAGGACGTGAAGGAGGGCATGGTGCTCCAGGGTGTGGTGACCAACGTCACCGCGTTCGGCGCCTTCGTGGACGTGGGTGTGCACCAGGATGGCCTTGTCCACGTGTCCCAGATTTCGACGAAGTTCGTGAAGGACCCCTCCGAGGTGGTGAAGGTGGGGGACCGGCTGACGGTGCGTGTGCTCACCGTGGATTTGCAGCGCAAGCGACTGGCGCTGTCGGTGCGCGCGGCGCAGGAGGGCGGCACGCCGCAGCCTTCGGGCCGACCCGCCGTGGGTGGCGCGTCGGGCGCGGGGCGGATGACGGACCGGGGCGGAGAACGGACCTCGGGCTCGGGTGGCGGAGGGA
>NZ_VIFM01000366.1 GCF_006636215.1 Myxococcus llanfairpwllgwyngyllgogerychwyrndrobwllllantysiliogogogochensis
CCCTCAACAGGAACGGCCCCACCGCCCCCAGCGCCAGCAGCGGAGGCACCGCCACTAGCACCACCAGCCCCACGCGCCCCATGGCCTCCAGCGGACGCCCCGTCATCACCGCCGCCGTGGCGCCCGACAGCAGCGCCCGCGCGAGGAAGGGCAGGGCGGCCAGCAGCAGCGCCGCGACACACAGCGCCATGCGCAGCGGCTCCAGTCGCTCCGCGCGGTCCGCCCAGCGCCCGCCCAGGTGCGCCCCCAGCGCCAGCCCTCCCAGCACCAGGGAGATGAGCGCCGCCCACACGGGCGTGCTGCTCCCGAAGTAGGGGGCCACCAGTCGCGAGGCGGCCATCTCCGACGCCATCACCGTGGCGCCGGAGAGGAAGGACAACCACGTCAGTGAAGAGGGCTTCATGAGCGGGGGCCGGATGAGCAAGGCCCGTTCCATACTCAACAGCCCGTAACTCCGCGGCCCCAGGGGGAAGTCCCCGGGGCTCGGGTGACAAAGTCGTCAGTGGCTCACGGCTTCACTGACAGCCGTGTCGCGCTCAGCCCTTGAAGGGCAGTGGTGCGACCTTCACGGTGTCGGGCCCACCGGCCAGCGTCAGCTCGGTGCCGGGCTCCAGCGAGTCGCGGTGCACGTAGCCCAGGGCCACGCGCTGTCCCTGGGACGGGGAGCGCACCACGCTGGTGAGCCAGCCCACCTTCTTCTCGCCCCGGCGCAGCTCCATGCCGGGCGCGGCGTCGGCCTCGCCCAGGAGCAGGCCCGTCAGCTTGCGGTTCATGTGCCCGCGGAAGGTCGCCCGGGCGATGACCTCCTGCCCGATGTAGCAGCCCTTGTTGTAGGAGATGGCCCCGGTGAGGTTGGCCTCCATGGGGATGGTGGTGTCCACCATGTCCTGCCCGTACCGGGGGACTCCGGCCTCCACCCGCAGGAGCTCCAGCGCCTCGAAGCCCAGCGGCTTCAGGCCTGGCTCCGCGCCCGCCTGGCTCAAGGCCCGCCACACGGCCTCGACGCCCGCGCGCGGCACCCACACATCGACACCGTGGGGCTCCACCGAGGTGTTGCCCACCAGGATGACGTCCTGGCCGGCGAGCGTCAGGGGGCGGGTGGCGTGGTGCGCCAGGGGGGAGAAGCCCTCGCCCAGCACGCTCGCCGTCCGGGGACCGAGCAGCCGGAGGATGGCGTACTCGCCCGTCGCCTCGTGCAGCTCCGCGTCCTCGGAGATGAGGTATTTCTCCAGGAACTCCCGGACCTTGGCGCCATGGCCCGGCTCCACATCCATCAGGAGGTCTGCCTCCCGCTTGAGGATGCGGGCATCCGCCACCATGGCCCCTTTCACATTCACCAGGGCGGCGTAGGTGGCGGCTCCGACGGGGAGGTTGTTCACCTCCTGGGTCACCATTCCATGTAGGAAGGAGGCCCTGTCCTCCCCCGTTATCCGGAGGATTTCGCGGTAGGAGGCGTCGTGGAGCGCCACGGCCTCCCGGGCGGCGCGGTAGCCGTCCTCGCCGTTGCCATATCCGGCCACGACTTCCCGGCCGCGCACATCGATGAAGCGGGCCCCCGCTTCTTCGTGAAGAAAATGCAGAGACAGCGGTTCCATGTCCGTCGCTATATAGAGGCGAAGGAGCGAATGCCACGATGGATGTGAAGCAGCTGTCGTCCTTCCAGGACTTCTCCCCGGAGAAGCTCCGGAAGCTCAACGTCTTCCAGTCCGAGCGCTTCTTCCTCGACGTCTACTGCCTGGCGCCCGGGCAGGCGCAGAAGCCGCATCACCACGCCACCTCCGACAAGGTCTACGTCGTCCTGGACGGCCGCTGCCGCTTCCGCGTCGGTGCCGAGGAGGAGGTCCATGGTGTGGGCGCGGCTGTCTTCGCCCCCGCGGGTGCCGAGCACGGTGTCGCCAATGAAGGCCCCGCCTCCGCCCGTTTGCTCGTCCTGATGACCCCGCCCCCGGAGCACGCATGAGTCCGAAGTCCTCTCCCCAGAAAGCCGCCACCCCCGTTCCCTTCCGTGTCGGGGTGGTGTTGCTGGTGCTGGGCGTGGCCGCGAGCGTCCTGTCCGTCTTCCAGTGGAGCCAGTTGCTCACGCTGCGCGCCGGTGGTTCCACCGTGTGCGGCGTGTCCGACACGGTGAACTGCGAGACGGTGTGGAACTCGCCGTTCGCCACCCGCTTGCATGAGCTGTTTGGCATCCCCGTGGCCGGCCTGGGGCTGGTGTGGGGCCTGACGGTGGTGGCGCTGTCGGCGCTGTACCTGGCGCGCGCTCGTTCGGGCAAGCCCGTGGCTCCGGCGGCGCAGGGGCTGAAGCTGACGGCCGGCGCGGGTATCGCGTCGGTGCTCGTCTTCGCGTTCGCGAGCTTCCAGACGGGCGTGGTGTGCCCCACCTGCCTGGGGACGTATGCGCTGGTCGCGGCCATCGCGGCTGTCGCGTGGAAGGGGCTGCCGGCCGCCGGTGCGGGCCAGTGGGTCCCCGCGCTGCAGTGGACGGTGGGCGTCACCGTCGCGGTGTTCATCGCCGTCTTGCTGCCGGGCCGCTCGCTGTCCTCGCCGCAGCCCAAGGCGGGGTCGCTGTTGCCCGTGGCCTCGTCGTCTTCGACGACGCAGGCGGCCACGCCCGCATCGCTGGAGGCGTACCTGCGCGGGCTGCCGATGGAGCAGCAGCAGTTCATCTCCAACGCGCTGGCGCTGTACCGGCGGGACGTGCCGAAGGCCGCCGCCGCGCCCGCGCGTCACCGCTATGGGCCGGTGGACGCGCCGGTGAAGATTGTCGAGTGGACCGACAGCAAGTGCCCCCACTGCAAGGCGTTGGTGGAGGAGCTGGCGGTGCTGAAGAAGCGCGTGCCGGAAGGCAAGCTGTCGCTGGAGGCCCGGCAGTTCCCGTTGGATGGCTCCTGCAACCCGGCGATGCCCAAGCGCGGGCCGGACGCGCCCAGCGTGCGGTGCGTGGCGGCGAAGGCGCAAATCTGCCTGGAGGGCGCGCCGGACTTCTGGGAGCTGCGGGAGAAGCTCTTCGCGGCGCAGGCGGTGCTGGATACGGAGCGGGTGATGGAGATTGCTTCGTCCGGCTCGATGTCGCGGATGCAGTTGGATGCGTGCATCTCCAGCGCGGCCACGGCGGCGAAGATTCAAGAGGACACGTCGTATGCGCTTCGCTACCAGTTCACCGGCACGCCGTTGGTGGTGGTGAACGGGCGGCAGGCGATGCCGTCCGCGCCGTTCCTGTACGCGCTGGTGATGGCGGATGGGAATCCGAGCGCGCCCGCGTTCGACGTGCTGCCTCCGCCGCGCGCGATGCCGCAGGACGACCACGCGGGCCACAACCACTGAGCAACGGCGGGCGGTCTCGTCATGGGCAAGCGTGACAAGAAGGACGAGCCGGCGGCACCGGTGGGGCCGTTCCACAATCCCTTCGCCGCGCTGGCGGCGAAGCGGGAGGCGCTACCGGTGGGCCCCGCGGCGCCTGTCGCTGCGCCCGCGCGCAAGCCCGAGCCGAAGGGCCCGGCGCGCGCGGTGGTGCGGATGGAGCGCAAGGGGCGGGGTGGCAAGGAAGTCACCGTGGTGGAGCACCTGGAATTGCCCGTGCCCCAGCGCGAGGTGTGGCTCAAGGCGCTGAAGAACTCGCTGGGCTGCGGAGGCGTGGTGGAGGACGACACGCTCGTGCTCCAGGGAGACCAGCGCGAGCGACTGCCCGCGCTGCTGGAGGCGCGCGGCGTGCGCAAGGTGACGGTGGGCTGAGGCGCGGACACGAAAAAGCCCGGGCGCCTTGAGAGGCGACCCGGGCTCGTGTGACGGCGTGGGCCGTCGTGACTGCTACAGCGCGGCGATGAGGGCGTCCGTGAACTCGCGCGTCGTCGCGCTGCCACCCAGGTCGCCGGTGCGAATCTTCCCCTCACCGTAAACCTTGTGGAGGGCACCCTCCATGCGCCGGGCCTCTTCGCGCATGTCCAGGTAGTCCAGCATCATCACCGCCGACATCATCAGCGCGGTGGGGTTCGCGATGCCCTTGCCCGCGATGTCCGGCGCCGTGCCGTGGACCGCCTCGAAGACCGCCGTGCGCTCGCCGATGTTCGCGCCCGGCACCATGCCCAGGCCGCCCACCAGACCGGCGCACAAGTCACTCACGATGTCGCCGTAGAGGTTCTCCAGCACCATCACATCGAAGCGCGTCGGGTCCTTCACCAGCTGCATGCAGAGGTTGTCGACGATGACTTCCTCGTAGTGGATCTCCGGATACTCACGGCCCACCTTGCGGCAGCAGTCCAGGAACAGACCGTCCGACAGCTTCATGATGTTCGCCTTGTGGACGCCGGTCACCTTCTTGCGACCGTGCTTCCGGGCGTACTCGAAGCCGAAGCGGGCAATCCGCGTGGACGCCTTCTCGGTGATGATCTTCAGCGACTCCACCACGCCCGGGACGATGATGTGCTCCAGGCCGGCGTAGAGGCTCTCCGTGTTCTCGCGCACCACGACGAGGTCCACGTTCTCGTAGCGCGTCTTCACGTTCTGCACGCTCTTCACGGGCCGCAGCGACGAGTACAAATCCAGCCGCTTGCGCAGGCCCACGTTCGCGGAGGGCAGACCGCCGCCCACCACCGTGCCCGTGGGGCCCTTCAGCGCGACGCCGCTGCGCAGCACCGCTTCCACCGTCTCGTGGGGCAGGTTGGTGCCGTACTTGGCCACCACTTCCGCGCCCGCGTCCTTGTGCTCGAACTCGAGCGGTACCTTGAGCGCCTCGAGGACGCGGATGGTGGCCGCCATCACCTCGGGGCCGATGCCGTCTCCATTGATGACCGTGACAGTGCGGGTGTTCGCCATGGGTGCGGATTCACAGCACAAATCCCCTGGACCCGAAAGGACGAAAACTACCGGCGTACAGGGCCAGGCATGGGGTCCATGAGCCAGGCCCCGGCCCGGGGCCGCCCGGAGGCCGCCCAGGGTGCAAAGGGGCCCCTCAGTGCTCGGACGCGGAGTCTGGCCGCCGGGCGGGTCTGCGGGTGGGCCGGTGGCGCCGGCGGATGGCGTAGGGCCGGTAGAACGACTCCCACAGCGCGGCGCGTCGCCCCCGGGGGCGTGTGCGCAACTCGCCCAGGGGCGCCCGGATGAAGAACGAGGAGATGAACAGGTAGGTCGCGGTGATGGTGATGAACACCAGGATCAACATCACGATGGGGCCCGGAATCCAGGCCACGTGGGCCCGGGTGACGAACTCCAGGAAGTCCACCGGCGGCTTCGGGTGGCTGTAGACCTTGAAGAACCACGTCACCAACAGGACCATCAGGATGGGGCCGTAGGTGCGGTTGAGCCGCGTGGAGATGGCGGAGAGCAACGAGAGCTGGATTTGAGGGCGGGACATCTCCACCGCCAGCTCGCGCAGGGCGTCCGGGTCCACCGGCTCGCGGCGCAGCATGGGGGCCCACCAGCCGTCCTCCAGCAGGCGCACGCGCCGGTTCCACAAGTCGTAGTAGCGGTAGCGCCGCGCCTCGACGAGCAGGAACGACACCACCATCCAGATGCCGACGAGGAAGGTGACGTGGGAACTCTGCGGCGTCGCGAAGCCGAAGGAGATGACGGCCGCCGTCGTCGTCAGTGCCCAGTTCGTCGTCGTGTCCAGGCGCGTGCGCCAGGTGTCGGAGCGGCTCAGCTCGCCCCGGAAGAGCTGCGCCATGGCCTGCTGCGACAACCAGGGCGACTCCAAGAGGTCGTTCTTGATGGGCTCGTTGAGGGGCATCCGTTCCCGGAAGGTGGGACGGGGCGCGGGTCGATGCAACGGCTCGTCCGGATGATCGCCCCCATGTGAGCGCGCCCGCGCGCACGCCCTGCTTCCCGGTGGGCGAGCAGGCGGCCTGGGACACCGGCGGCGTCGGTCCCCTGGAGCGGGCGGACAGGCGGGGGCACGGGTGGCCATGGCGGGCGGGCATGCCCACCTTGGCGACTTGAACGTGGCCCGGCTCAATCCCATCGAAGCCCTGTCGGAGCTGCTCCAGGGGGAGCAGGAGCGCGTGGCGCGCCTGTGGGCCAAACGCCTGCGCGCGGAAGTCTACGAGGTGGAGATTCCGGGCCGGGACTTGCGTGCCCCACTGCGGCGACTGGTGGGCGAGATGGCGCGCCTGCTCAAGGACCGGGGCGAGGACGCGGTGCGCCTGTGGCCGGAGGTCGCCCGTTCCCACGGCGCGGACCGGTACACGCAGAACTTCGAGCCCGAGGACCTGACGCGCGAGTTCAAGTCCCTGGAGTCGGTGCTGCTGCACGTCTACGCGCGCCACCACGGCGGGCTGATAGAGCCGGAGGTCGCCGGCCTCATCGCGGAGCTGGTGTGGGAAGGGGACGCGGCGGCGCAGGCGTCCTATGCGCGCATCCTGAAGACGGAGGAGGTGCGCTTTCGCGAGGCGGCGGTGATGGAGTCGGTGCTCAACCACGTCGACGTGGGCATCCTCCTGGCCGAAGTGGACGGCACCGTGTCCTTCGCCACGCCGCCGGTGAGCCGGCTGATGGGCGTGCCCATGCGCGCGGTGGTGGGCGGGCGCGCGGTGAACACCGTGTCCCCGGTGCTCACCCAGGTGAACGCCCGGCACCTGACGGGCGAGCCCTTCAAGGTCGCCGACATGCCCTTCGTGCGCGCGCTGAAGGAGCAGGGCCCGGTGCGCGGGGTGATGATGGTGGTGGAGCGTCCCGGCGGCGGCGAGGTGACGCTGGAGATGAGCGCCACGCCCGTCTGGGAGGAGGAGGGCGAACTGGCCGGCGCCATCCAGACCTTCACCGACCGCACCGAGTCCGCGAACAAGACCAAGGCGCTGGAGAGCGCCTACGGCGAGCTGCGCAGGCTCCAGGGGCGGCTGCTCCAGCGCACCCGCCAGCAGGCGCTGGGACAGCTGGCGGGGGGCGCGGCGCATGCGCTCAACAACTTCCTCAACGTGCTGCGCCTGCGAATCACGCTGCTCCAACGCGAGTACAAGCCCGAGCACCTGGAGGCGTTGGACAAGACGGTGCAGCAGATTGGCGAGCTGGTGGCGCGGCTTCAAGAATTCAACGTCCAGCGCACCGAGGAGCGGCCCGTCGACGTGAAGGTGGACCAGACAGTGCGCGAGTCACTGGAGCTGGCGCGCGGCGAGCTGGAGCAGCGCGAGCACCCGGTCTACGTGGAGCTGGACCTGCACGACCCGGGCGCGGTGCGCGCGGACGCGGCCTTCTTCCGCGAGCTGGTGGTGAACCTGCTGCTGGCGGCCAGGGACCGCATGGAGGAGGGCGGCCACCTGAAGCTGGCGACGCGCGCGGAAGGCAGGGAATGGCTCATCCTGCGCATCCAGGACGAGGGCCCGACGTATGCGGCCGAGGAGCTCTCGCACCTGTTCGACCCGCTGCGCAGGGACCCGGGAGCGCCGCAGCTCTCCTTGTACCTGGCGGTGGCGCGCGCGCAGGTGCAGCGCTGGGGCGGCGAGCTGACGGCGGAGAACGCGACGACGGGAAAGGGCGCGGCCTTCGTGGTGCGGCTGCCGCGCGTCCACGAGCAGTCGTCCACGTACGAGCCCACGCGCACCCCGCCGAGCGGCACGAAGGCCGTGGCTCCGGCGGCGCCCCGGCGCTTCCAGCAGACGCGCCGCGTGCTGGTGGTGGACGACGACCTGGACAACGCGCGGATGATGGCCGAAGTCCTGGGGGAGGAGGGCTACGAGGTGCAGGTGGCCCATGACCCCCATGTGGCGCTGGAGATGTGGGACCGGCGCCGCTTCGACGCGGCCCTGTTGGACGCGGTGATGCCGGAGATGAGCGGCTGGGAGCTGGCGCGCGAGCTGCGCGAGAAGACGCCCCACGTGCTGCTCGCCATCGTCACCGGCATGGACGTACGCGGGCAGAACCGCGCCAGCCTCGCGCTGGTGGACGCCGTGTTCCGCAAGCCCATCGACGTAGGCGCGCTGGATGACTTCCTCGCGCAGACGGAGGGCGGCTCGGGCGGTGAGGCCGCGCAGGCCGCAGGAGAGTCGTCCGCCGACGCCGGCGAGAGTCCCGATACTCCGCCACGGCACTGAGGCCCCGCGGGTGGACCGCCCCGAGGTCCAAGGAAGGAGGGGCAACGGGGGCCGCCGTCGCCTGGAGACCCTCGCCGGCCGCCCTCGCGGACGGTCTCGGCGTCACGTGAGCCGTGCGCGCCTACGGCTCATGTCGGGTCAGGACGTGCTCCACCGCGACTTTCGGCGCGGCCTTCATTTCGTCCCGGCGGTGAATCACCTGGTCATGCGGAACGCCGAGGGACTTCGCCACGTCCACGAAGCTGAACTCGGGATGGCTCGGGGTGCGGTATCCGGCTGCGAAGCAGGCGCATCCTGCCTGACGGGTTTTGCTCAAACCATCCAACCCCAGGGCATGTGGGTGTCGACTGGGGCGGTGTCTGTGTATGTCGAAAGCCCATCATGTCTGGGTGGGTTGGAATGCTTGTCTGGCAATGGAACCCGGGGGCCGGTGCGGGGTGGGTTCGTGAATCACGGCCGGGCGTCTAGAGTCGTGTGGGTGAGCGTCTTGCTGGAAGTGGAGCGCATCCGCCGCAAGGTGGAGGCGGGTGAGGTCCTGAGTGACGCGGAGCTGGAAGCGCTCCGCGCGCAGGCACAGGGCAGTGAGGGGCCGACGCCGAGGCTGGCGCTGGCGCATGCCCTCATCAACGCGGGCGCGGACCGGGAGGCGCTGCCGCTGCTGGAGGCGTTGCGGCGCGACTTCCCTCGGGACGTGCCAGTGATGTTGGGGTTGGCTCGGGCGCTGCTCGGGCTGGAGCGAAATGGGGACGCGGAGGCGCTGCTGCGGCAGGCCCGCGCGCAGGAGCCCGGGGACCCGGAGGTCCTCAAGGTGCTCGCGGTGCTGGCGCTGCGCAGGGGCGAGGTGGAGAAGGCCCAGGCGTACGTCACGGATGCGCTGGCCAGAGACCCGTTCGACGCGGAGACGCGGCTGTTGAAGGCGGAGCTGGAGGCGGCGGAGCTCCCGCCCCCGGCCGTGCCCGAGGAGCAGGTGCTCCGGCCGGAGTTCACCGCCGCGCTGGCGGGCGCGCTGGGACGGGCGCGGGTGGTCTTCCGGCGGCAGGGAAAGGACCTGCTGGTGAAGCTGGCCACGGGCGGAGTGGGGCGCGTGGACGTGGGCTCGCTGTACGCGGCGTATCGCGAGGCCCCTGGCTCAGCGGGGTTGGGCCCCTACGTGGAGTCCCTGGCCTGTCTCTTATACACACCTGAGATAGCGCCGTCGTATTAGGTTAGGGAGATTCGTTTTGCATTCTT
>NZ_VIFM01000367.1 GCF_006636215.1 Myxococcus llanfairpwllgwyngyllgogerychwyrndrobwllllantysiliogogogochensis
TCTTCGCCTCCTGGTGGGTCGGCGCCCACGTCGTCCTGCCCACCGGGGGACTCCGCCAGGACATCCCCGCCCTGCTCGACTTCATGCACCGCCAGCAGGTGGAGCGACTCTTCCTCCCCTTCGTCGCCCTCCAGGCCATGGCGGACTCCGTCTCTCACGGCGCCACGCTTCCTTCCGCCCTTCGCGAAGTCGTCACCGCTGGCGAGCAACTCCAGGTCAACTCCACCCTCGCTTCCTTCTTCGAGAAGCTCCCGGGCAGCGTCCTCGAAAACCAGTACGGCCCCTCCGAGTCCCACGTCGTCTCCGCCTTCCGGCTCCAGGGCGCACCTTCCTCCTGGCCTCGCCTGCCCTCCATCGGCTCGCCCGTCGCCCACACGCAGCTCTACGTCCTCGACACCCTCGGCCAGCCCGTCCCCATTGGCGTCTCGGGTGAGGTGTACGTCGGAGGCACCCACCTCGCTCACGGCTACCTCGCCCGCCCCGACATCACCGCTCAGGCCTTCGTCCCGAATCCTTTCTCGGGCGAAGAGGGCTCTCGCCTCTACCGCACAGGCGACGCGGCTCGCTGGAAGGCTGACGGCACCTTGGAGTTCCTCGGCCGCCTCGACTTCCAGGTGAAGGTCCGTGGCTTCCGCGTCGAGTTGGGCGAAGTCGAGTCCGTCCTCCGCACCGCGCCAGGAATGAGTGACGCCGCCGCAGTCGTCCGCGAGGATGTCCCCGGCGACAAGCGCCTCATCGGCTACGTCGTCCTCGCTCCCGACACCACCCTCGACTCCGAGGCCCTGCGCACCTTCCTCCTCAAGCGGCTGCCTGAGTACATGGTGCCCTCCGCCTTCCTCTCCCTGGCGGCGCTCCCCCTGACTCCCAGCGGAAAGCTTGCTCGCAAGCTGCTTCCCGCTCCTGACGCCGACTCCCTGCGGGGCGACTCCTCCTTCGTCGCTCCTCGCAACCCCGACGAAGAGAAGCTCGCTTCCCTCTTCGCCACCGTCCTCCGCCTGGAGCGCGTCGGCGTCACCGACAACTTCTTCGCACTCGGTGGCCACTCCCTCCTCGCCACCCAGGTCATCTCTCGCGTCCGCTCCTCCTTCGGCGTCGAGCTTCCCCTCCGCGCCCTCTTCGAGGCACCCACTGTCGCCTCCCTCACCGCGCGCATTCTCGCGGCCTCACACGAGAACCTCAGCGCTCAACCTCCTCCCATCCTCCCGGTGCCGCGCTCCGGCCCGCTGCCCCTCTCCTTCGCTCAGCAGCGTCTCTGGTTCATCGACCAGCTCCAGCCCGGCAGCTCCATCTACAACATGCCCTCCTTCGTCCGGTTGGACGGGCACCTCGACATCCACGCGCTCCAGCTCAGCCTCAATGAACTCGTTCGCCGCCACGAAGCGCTCCGCACGACCTTCATCCAGCGAGACGACCAGCCCTTGCAGGTCATCGCGCCGCATGCCGAGCTGCCCGTCACTCGCGTGGACCTCCGAGGCCATGACGAGGAGAGCACCCGTGCGGAGGTAGAGCGCAGGCTCAAGGAGGAGTACCAGCAGCCCTTCAACCTCTCCACGGGCCCGCTCATCCGCGCTCAGGTCCTCGAGTTGAGGGACACGGAGCATGTGCTCGCGCTCAACATGCACCACATCGTCTCCGACGGTTGGTCCATGGGCGTGCTCACCCAGGAAGTCGCCGCGCTCTACGACGCCTTCGCCCACGGCAAGCCGTCGCCCCTCGCGCCGCTCGCCATCCAGTACGCGGACTTCTCCGTCTGGCAGCGTGGCTGGCTCCAGGGTGCCGTGCTTGACGCGCAGATTGCGTACTGGCGCCGTCAGCTCGCGGACCTCACGGCCCTCGAACTGCCACTCGACAAGCCTCGACCCACGGTGCAGACCACCGCTGGCGGGCAGGTGTACGTCAGCGTCCCGCTCGCAACCGCAGAGAAGCTCAAGGCCCTCTGCCAGCGTGAAGGCGCAACGCCCTTCATGGCGCTGCTCGCGGCGTGGCAACTCCTGCTGTCCCGCTACTCCGGCCAGGACGACATCACCGTCGGCTCGCCCATCGCGGGGCGTCACCGCTCGGAGCTCGAAGGGCTCATCGGCTTCTTCGTCAACACGCTCGTCATGCGCGCCCGCATCGACTCCCAGGCGTCCTTCCCGCGATTGCTGCGGCAGGTGAAGGAGGCCGCGCTGGGCGCCTACGCGCATCAGGACATCCCCTTCGAGCGGCTCGTCGAGGAGCTCCAGCCCAGCCGCGACATGAGTCGCAGCCCGCTGTTCCAGGTCCTCTTCGTCCTCCAGAACACGCCGGCCTCCGCCATCCAGAAGACGGAGCTGACGCTCAGCCCGGTGGAGATCAGCGGAAGCACGTCGAAGTTCGAGCTTCAGCTCAGCCTCGTCGAGACGCCGGACGGCATCTTCGGAGGAATTGGCTACAACTCCGACCTCTTCGAGCGCTCCACCGTCGAGCGCATGGCGCGTCACTTCGAGTTGCTCGTCGAAGCCGTCGTCACCCGTCCCGACGTCCCCGTCGCCGCGCACTCCATCCTCACGGAGGCCGAGCGCCGCAACGTCCTCGTCGACTGGGCTTCATCACCGCTCGTCACCGATACCGACTCCACCCTCCCAGAGGTCTTCGCGCGCGTTGTCGCGCGTTCTCCCGACAAGACCGCGCTCCTCTTCGGAGAGGACGTCCTCACCTACGGCCAGCTCGACGCCCGGTCCAACCAGCTCGCCTGGCACCTGCGTGCCCTGGGCGTCTCCACCGACTCTCGCGTCGCACTCTCGTTGGAGCGCTCCTTCGACCTCGTCGTCGCCCTCCTCGCCATCCTCAAGGCCGGCGGCGCCTACGTCCCTCTCGACGCCAGCTATCCCCGAGAGCGCCTCGCCGCCATGATGGAGGACACCCAGCCGCTGCTCCTCCTCACCTCGCGAGTCCTCGCGTCGAAGCTCCCCTCGGAGGGCCTCACCACCCTCGTCCTCGACGACGTCGACTTCTCGTCTCAGCCCACGGGGGCGCTGCCGCTCGCGGCGCTGCCCCTGTCGCTCGCCTACGTCGACTTCACGTCCGGCTCCACCGGCAGGCCCAAGGGCGTCGGCACTCCGCACTCCGCGGTCCTTCGCACCCTGGTGGGTCCCGACTACACGAGGTTCGGCCCCCAGCAGACGCACCTGCTGCTCGCGCCCATCTCCTTCGACGCCTCCACCTTCGAAATCTGGGGCGCTCTGCTTCACGGCGCGCGGCTCGTCGTCCCGCCGCCGCATGCGCTGTCCCTCGAGGAGATCGAACTCGCCGTCTCCCGTCACGGCGTCACCACCCTCTGGGCCACCAGTGGTCTGTTCTCCCAGCTCGCGGACTCCGAGCTTCCGGGCTTGAGCTCGTTGCAGCACGTCCTCACCGGCGGCGACATCGTCTCGCCAGTCCACGTCCGCAAGGCCCTCGGCGCGTGGCGCGTGCCTGTGTCCAACGCCTACGGCCCGACGGAGTCCACCGTCTTCGCGTCCGTGTTCACGGTCTCCCGGCCCGAAGACGTCGGGGCGCCGCTGCCCATTGGCCGCCCCATCCACGGCACGCAGCTCTTCGTCCTCGACGCCACACTCCAGCCTGTTCCCCCTGGCGTCACGGGTGAGCTGTTCATCGGTGGTGAGGGTCTCGCACGCGGCTATCTCCTCCGCCCCGACTTCACCGCCGAGCGCTTCATCCCCAACCCCTTCAGCACCACGCCCGGAGCACGCATCTACCGCTCCGGCGACCTGGTCCGCTGGCGCGATGACGGCGCACTCGACTTCATCGGCCGCTCCGATGCCCAGGTGAAGCTGCGTGGTTTCCGCATTGAGCTTCCCGAAATCGAAGCCGCGCTGCTGTCTCATCCGTCCGTCACGGGGGCCCTCGCCCTGCTGCGCGAGGACACGCCGGGCGACAAACGCCTCGCCGCCTATTTCACGTCCTCGGCTCCCATCGACTCGGCCGCCTTGCGCTCGTTCCTCAAGCTCAAGCTGCCCGAGTTCATGCTGCCCTCCTTCCTCCTCCATCTGGACGCGTTCCCGCTCACCACGAACGCCAAGATCGACAGGAAGGCCCTCCCGTCTCCCGACGCATTCGCGTCCTCCGCGTCGTTCCTCGCGCCTCGCAATCCCACCGAAGAGGTGCTCGCCTCCATCTGGGCGGACGTCCTCCGTCTCGACAAGGTCAGCGTCTCCGACGACTTCTTCGAGCTTGGCGGCCACTCCCTCCTCGCCACGCAGGTGGTGTCTCGCATCCGCAGGGCCTTCGAGGTCGAGCTGCCCTTGCGTGCGCTCTTCGAGGCGCCGTCCGTGGCGGCGCTGGCCTCGCGCATCGCCGCTGCTCGGCAGGAGCACTCACGGCAAGCGCCTCCGCTGGTTCCCACGCCGCGCACCGGAGAGCTGCCGCTGTCGTTCGCGCAGCAGCGGCTCTGGCTCGTGGATCAGCTGGAGCCCGGCAGCTCCGCGTACAACATTCCCTCCGCGCTGAGGCTGCGTGGAACGCTCCACACCGCCGCGCTGGAGCGGTCCTTCACCGCGCTGCTCGAACGCCACGAATCGCTCCGCACCACGTTCCTCGCGCGTGATGGCGAGCCGATTCAGCACATCCATCCGGCCGAGCCGTTCTCACTGCCCATCGTGGAGCTGGGAATCCTGCCCGCCGAGGAACGCGAGGAGCACGCACGGCGACTCGCCGCAGAGGAGGCTCAGCGCCCGTTCGACCTCGCCCGGGGCCCCGTCCTCAGGGCGATGCTGGTGCGGCTCGCGCCCGAGGAGCATGTGTTGCTGGTCACCATGCACCACGCCGTCTCGGACGGTTGGTCCATGGGGGTGCTCATCCAGGAGCTCGCGGCACTCTATGAAGCCTTTGCCTCGGGTGGAGACGCCCGACTGCCCGCGCTCCCCATCCAGTACGCGGACTTCGCGGCCTGGCAGCGCTCCTGGCTGAAGGGTGACGTGCTGGAGCAGCAGCTCGGGTACTGGCGTCGTCAGCTCGGAGCGCTTCCTCCGCTGTTGGAGCTGCCGACGGACAAGCCCCGTCCCCCCGTGCGCAATCCTCGTGGGGCTTCGCGCCCCGTGCGGCTGTCGAAGGAGCTGACGGAGCGCCTGATGACGCTCTGCCGCCAGGAAGGGGCCACGCCGTTCATGGCGCTGCTCGCCGCCTGGCAGGTGTTGCTCGCTCGCTACTCCGGACAGGACGACATCGCCGTCGGGTCGCCCATCGCGGGACGCACCCGGACGGAGACCGAGGGCCTCATCGGCTTCTTCGTGAACACCCTCGTGCTTCGCACGCAGGTCCGCCCCGGGCTGCGCTTCAGGGAGCTGTTGGCCCAGGTCCGCGCCACCACGCTGGCCGCCTATGAGCACCAGGATGTTCCCTTCGAGAAGCTCGTCGAAGAGCTGAAGCCTCAGCGCAGCTTGAGCCACACGCCGCTCTTCCAGGTGATGCTGTCGCTCCAGAACCTCCCGGTGGCGAACCGCACCGTGGAGAGCACCTCCGCGGACAGCTCTCCGCTGCACCTGGAGTCATTCGCGCAGGAGCTCCAGGTCACGAAGTTCGACCTGACGCTGACCCTGTCACAGACGCCGGAAGGCCTAGCCGGTGGACTCAGCTACCGCGTGGACCTCTTCGAGGAGGCCACCATCACGCGCTGGGTGGAGCACCTGAACACCCTGCTGGAAGCCGCCATCACCACCCCCGATACCCTCGTGGGTGAGCTGCCGATGTTGCCGGCCGAGGAGCGCCGTCAGGTGCTCGTCGAGTGGAACGACACCCGCCGCGAGTTGCCCTGGACTGGCGCCTTCCACGAGCGCTTCGAGGCCCAGGCCGCTCTCACGCCCGACGCCCTCGCCGTCCTCGACGACTCCGCGTCTCTCTCCTTTCTCCAGCTCAACCAGCGCTCGAACCAGCTCGCTCACCTGCTGCGCTCGCGCGGTGTCGGGCCCGAAGTCCGTGTCGCCCTCTGCCTGGAGCGCTCCGTCGACTCCCTCGTCGCCCTCCTCGCCATCCTCAAGGCCGGCGCCGCCTACGTCCCTCTCGACCCCGCCTACCCTCGCGAGCGCCTGGCCTTCATGCTCCTGGACTCCGGCGCTCCCTTCGTCCTCACCCAGTCCCACCTCCTGCCTCGTCTCGACTCGGCCTCCTGCTCGGCCCTCTGCCTCGATGACGCCGCACTGCGCGCTTCTCTCGCCGCGCTCCCGGACTCCAATCCTCCTCGCGTCTCCCTTCCCTCCCACCTCGCCTACGTCATCTACACCTCAGGCTCCACCGGACGTCCCAAGGGCGTCATGGTCCACCACTTCTCCGTGGTGAATCTCCTCTCCGCCCTCTCTTCTTCCGTCTACTCCGACGTCCAGCGCCCTCTCCGCATCTCCCTCAACGCGCCCCTCTCCTTCGACGCCTCCGTCAAGCAGCTCGTCTTCCTCTCCCAGGGCCATTGCCTCTGCTTCGTCCCTCAGGCTGCTCGCGAAGACGTCCCCGTGCTCCTCTCCTGGATTCAGAAGCACCAGCTCGACGTCCTCGACTGCGCCCCTTCCCACCTCCGCCTCCTCCTCGACGAAGGCCTCGCGGACTCCGGCCGCCCCCTCCGTCTCCTCATCGGCGGTGAGGCCATCGACGACTCCCTCTGGGCCGCGCTCTCTTCCTCGCCTTCCCTGAGCGCCTTCAACGTCTACGGACCCACCGAGGCCACCGTCGACACCACCGCGCTCTCCATCCGCGCTTCCGCTCGCCCCGCCCTCGGTGGGCCGCTCTCCAACGTCGCCACCTTCATCCTCGACGCCTCGCTCCAGCCCGCCCCCATCGGCGTCCCCGGAGAGCTCTTCATCGGCGGCGACGGCCTCGCTCGCGGCTACCACTTCCGCCCGGACCTCACCGCAGAGCGCTTCATCCCCAACCCCTTCTCCTCGGTACCGGGGGCGCGCCTCTACCGCACCGGTGACAAAGCCCGTTGGCTTGCCCATGGCCACCTCGAGTACCTCGGCCGCATCGACTTCCAGGTGAAGCTGCGCGGCTTCCGCATCGAGCTGGGCGAAGTCGAAGCCGCTCTTGAAGCGCTGGCTTCCGTCCACCACGCCGCCGCCCTCGTCCGTGAGGACGTCCCCGGCCTCAAGCGCCTCGTCGCCTACGTCACCCCGGCCTCCGTCGACACCTCGTCTCTGCGCGCGGAGCTGCTCCTCAGCCTCCCCAAATACATGGTGCCCTCGGCCTTCGTCGCCCTCGACGCTCTGCCCATCAACACCCACGGCAAGCTCGACAGGAAGGCTCTCCCGGCTCCCGACTCCAGCCCCACCGACTCCTTCCTCGCGCCTCGCAACCCCACCGAGACTCGCCTCGCCGCCATCTGGGCAGAGGTCCTCCACCTCGACTCCGTCAGCGTCTCCGACGACTTCTTCTCCCTTGGCGGCCACTCTCTCCTCGCCACCCAGGTCGTCTCTCGCGTCCGCAAGGCCTTCGACGTCGAGCTGCCCCTTCGCGCGCTCATCGAGGCGCCGACCGTGGGTGAGCTTGCGCTGCGGGTCGAAGCGGCCCGTGGAGAGACTCCGGCCAACACGCGGCCTCCGCTCGTGGCGGTGCCTCGTACCGGGCCGCTGCCGCTGTCCTTCGCGCAGCAGCGTCTGTGGTTCCTCGACAGGCTGGAGCCCAACAACGCCTCCTACAACATCCACTCGAGCAAGCAGCTCGATGGCGACCTGGACACCTCCGCGTTGGAGCGCGCGATTCAGGAACTCGTGCAGCGCCATGAGGCGTTGCGTACCTCCTTCCACGTGCAGGAGGACGGCACCGCGGTTCAGGTCATCCATCCGCGCGCCGAGCTGTCGGTTCCCGTCACCGACCTCCGACACCTGACAGGCACGGCCCTGGACACGGAGTTCGTGCGACTGACCTCCGCCGAGGCCAAGAAGCCCTTCGATCTGACGCACTCACCCCTGCTGCGAGCATCCCTGCTGCGAGTGACCGAGCAGAGCCATGTGCTCCTCGTCACGGTGCACCACATCGTCTCGGATGGTTGGTCCAACGGCATCTTGTTGCGCGAAGTGAGCGCGCTCTACGAGGCGTTCTCCCAGGGGCGTCCGTCCCCGCTCGCGCCGTTGGAGTTCCAGTACGCGGACTACGCGCTGTGGCAGCGCGGCTGGCTGCGCGACGAGGCACTGGAGCAACAGCTCTCCTGGTGGCGGCAGCAGCTCGCAGGCGCACCTCATGCGCTCGAACTGCCGACCGACCGGCCGCGCCCGCCCGTGCAGACCCACGTCGGCGCGTCGCTCCCGGTGCACCTGAGCACCGAGGTGACAGAGGCGCTGCGTGCACTGTGCAAGCGCGAAGGCGTCACACCCTTCATGGTTCTGCTCGCCGCATTCCACACGTTGCTGGCGCGGTACTCGGGGCAGGACGACCTCGTCGTCGGCTCGCCCATCGCGAACCGGCAGCAAACGGAACTGGAAGGCATCGTCGGCTTCTTCGCCAACACGCTCGCGCTGCGCGCACGGCTGACGGGGGCGATGACGTTCCGTGAACTGCTGGCTCAGCTCAAGGAGACGACGCTCGGTGCCTATGCGCACCAGGACGTGCCCTTCGAGAAGCTCGTCGACGAGCTGAAGCCCGAGCGGGACCTGAGCCGGTCTCCGCTCTTCCAGGTGATGCTCGCCCTGCAGAACACGCCGCGGCAGCGTCGCACCGAGGCGCGCAATGAGGAGCCGGCACACGCTCCGGGTCCCGTGGAAGTCACCTACGGCAGCGCCAAGTTCGACCTGTCCCTGTTGCTCGCGGACCATGGCGATGACATCAGCGGCCTGCTCGAGTTCAACACCGACCTGTTCGATCCGGACACGGCTCGGCGAATGGGCGCGCACCTGTCGCGGCTGCTGCAATCCGCCATCAGCGACCCGAGCCAGACGTTGTGGCGCCTGCCCCTGCTCGATGAGCAGGAGCGTCACCAGTTCCTCGTCTCCTGGAATGACACGTCACGCGAGTCTCACGCCGTCACGACGATGCACGGCCCCTTCGAGGCCCAGGCGCTCCGCACGCCCGACGCCATCGCCATCTCCGATGGCTCGCGCTCGCTCACCTACGCCGCCCTCGATGCACGCGCCAATCAGCTTGCCCACCACCTCGCCTCTCGCGGCGTGACTCCGGGCGGCGCCGTCGGCATCTGCCTCGACAAGTCCCTCGACATGGCCGTCGCCGTCCTCGCCACCCTCAAGGCCGGCGCCTTCTACGTCGCTCTCGACCCCAACTACCCCCCCGAGCGCCTCGCCTTCA
>NZ_VIFM01000368.1 GCF_006636215.1 Myxococcus llanfairpwllgwyngyllgogerychwyrndrobwllllantysiliogogogochensis
GGGCTTCGCCCCAGCAACTGGTCGAGGGTGACGGCGCCCACCGTCGACGCGCGTCGCGGGGCCACGCGGCGAGGGGGTGAAGCGGGCTGGAAGCGGACCTCGCGGGGGAGCTGTCGCAGTTGCTCCAGGTTCATCACCCCGAACATCAGGGCCATCACCCCGACCCAGACGGTGCGCTGCCAGACGGCGAGCCCCACCATCACAACCGCCGTGACGATGCCGACGAGGTGCAGGGCCCGCTCATGCCGATACCCCTTGCGCGCTCGCACGAGCGACGCGAGCAGGTGACCTCCATCCAGGGGCTGCACGGGCAGCAGGTTGAAGAGTCCCCAGCCGAGGTTCACCCAGAGCAGCTGCCGCACGGCCATGCCCACCAGTCCGCCCTGCTCGCCCAGCGGCGTGACGACCGAGGCCGCCCACACCAGCCCGCCCAGCAGGAAGCCCGCCCCGGGGCCCGCGAAGCTCACCCACGCGAACTGGCGGTGCGTGAGCTGGTCCGTGCCCTGCGCGGTTCCACCCATCCCGTGCAGGGAGATGCTCGCGGTGGAGCCGAAGTGGCGGAACGCCCACGCGTGGCCCAGCTCGTGGAGGAGCACCGAGGCGAACACCACCGCGACCCACAGTGCCAGGTGGGCCAGCCCGGAGGCGAAGCTCCAGCCCGTCGCCACGGTCGTGAGGAAGAAGAGCGGGTGGACGCGGACGGGAAACCCGGACACGTGGAAGTGGGGCTTCATGCGTCCGGGATGCTAACCGGCGTCTCGAGCGGACGCCCGGTGAAGGTCTGGTGCTCCGCTTCGCACCGGATGTGAAGTGTCCGCCAGGCCAACCCGCGCACCACACCTCGTGGGAAGCCTCGGCCCGAGGGCCCGACGTGACGTGCCATGGGGGGCAAGGTCTCGCGAAGCAGGAGAAGTGCGCTAGAGTCGCGGCTCTTTCCCGCTCCCCGCCGCGCCTTGGCGTGGCCTTCCGGGTGTGTCCTTGTCCAGCACGAACACGCGTCTGAACCCCACACCCGAGCCCGGAACGTCCCCTGGCACGTCCCCTGGCGGCACGCTGTCGCCCGCCGATAGGACGGGCTCTCGGGAAATCACCGGCACTCGCGAGTCCACCGCCACGCGGCTGACGTCCAACGTGGGCCTGCCCCACGTCGAGGCGACGGGCACGCTCATCGCTCCGCTGGAGGCGGGGGAGCTGCCCAATGTGGCGGCCATCCGGGGCCTCCGGTTGGACCAGATCCTCCTGCTCACCACCACCGCGCTGGTGGTGGTCATCGTCGGCATGGTGGCGGCGCTGTCCGTTGCCTCCACGCAGTCCCAGTTCGAGGAGACCGCGCGCCGCTCCACCGAGCGCATCCAGGAGCAGGCCCGCGAGCTGGGACAGACGGTGGGCAGGACGCTGGCGCTGACCTCCGTCACCAACCTGCGCGACAACAACTACGACTTCCTGCAGGGCGTGGCCGGTTCCATGGTCGGGGCCAACCCCAACATCCTCCGCGTGCAGATCATCGACCCGGAGGGCGTGGTGATGGCGGACAGCGAGCCGAAGGCCGCCGATGCGCCCGACAAGCCCGCCGCCGATGGCGCTTCCGATGATGCGCCCGCCAAGCGCGTCGTCGAGCAGCGACTGGTTCAGGCGTTCTTCCAGAACCAGGCGGTGTACGAGATTCATGAGCCCATCAACTACGGCTCCAGCAGCGGCATGGGGTTGGTGGTCATCAGCTACTCGCTGCGCGCCCTCCAGAATCAGCTGGGGGAGCTGGAGCGTGACAAGCGCGCCACCATGGAGACCAACACCTGGCGCATGCTCGCCCTGGGGGTGGGTTTCGTGGTGCTGGCGGGCGTGGTCGCCGCGTTCCAGAGCCGCAGGATTACCCGTCCGCTGGGCGTGCTCACCCACAAGGTGATGCAGCTGGCCGCCGGAGACCTGGGTGCGCGCACCCAGTCCGCCACCGGCGCTGGCCGCGAGGTGAAGACGCTGGGCGTGGTGTTCAACCACATGGCCGAGCGCATCAAGGTGCTGCTGGACGACGTGCGCGCCAAGGCCCAGCTCGAGCGCGAGGTGTCCCTTGCCCGCACGGTGCAGGAGACGCTGCTGCCAGGACGAGATGCCGTGCAGGTGGGGCCGCTGCGCATCGCCGGCCTCGTCGTCACCGCCGACGCGTGTGGTGGCGACTGGTGGTTCCGCGCCGTGCTGGACGAGCAGCGGGTGGTCATCGGCATCGGCGACGTGACGGGCCACGGCCTGTCCACCTCGCTGGTCGCCACCAGCGCCACCAGCGGCTTCGCCTCCGCGATGACGCTGCGCGAGCCCACCGAGGTCAACGCGCAGATGCTCATCACCGCGCTGAACGTGACGCTGGCTAACGTGGGCCGCGGCGAGCACCAGATGTCCAGCGCCCTGGCCGTCATCGACGTGTCCAACGGCCTGGTGGACTACGCGGCGGGCGCGCACCCCAGCCCGCTCGTCTTCAACAAGCACAGCGGGCAGGTGGCCTCGCTGCCCGCGCGCGGGCCGCTGCTCGGCGCGTCCGTGACGTCGCAGTTCTCGTCCCGTCAGGCGCAGCTGCGGCCGGGGGACATCATCGTCTGGTACACCGACGGCATCACCGAAGCGCGGGACGGGGCGGGGCGCATGTACGGCACCCAGCGTCTGGCCGCGGCGGTGCAAGCCCATGCCCACCTGTCCGCGGAGGCGCTGCGTGATGCGCTGCTCGCGGACGCCCGCGCGCACAGCGCCGGCCAGCCCCAGCGCGATGACATCACCGTCGTCGTGGCCGAGTACAGCCCCGCCTGACCCCTGGACGACACCCGCATGCGCCGCACACCCCACACCCCCATGCGACGCCTCGTCCCGGCGCTCGCCCTGCTGGCCTCGCTGGCCGGCCCTCCCGCCCTGGCTCAGTACCGCCCTCCACCCATGTCCGAGTCGCAGCGGCTGGTGAAGGACGGCGAGACGGCCCAGGTGTCCGCCAGCGCCGCGAGCGCCTCCGGTGACAAGAAGGAAGCGGACGAGAAATACCGCAAGGCCCTGGCCCTCTTCGAGCAGGCCCTGGCCGCCGAGCCGGGCTCCGTCGCCGCCGCCGCGGGCGTGGGCTCCGCCGCCAACGCGCTGCAGGACTGGGCGCGCACCGTGGACCGGGTCAAGCCCGTGCAGGCGGCGAATGCGTCCGAGCTATCCCTGGCGTACCCGCTGGGCGTGGCCCTCTTCAAGCTGCGCCGCTTCCCGGAGGCGGTGCCTCTCTTGGAGCAGGTGGCCGGCGCGGACCAGGCCGAGCACCTCATCGTCCACTACTACCTGGCCAGCTACTACCTCTTCGCTCAGCAGGGCGACGCGGCGGTGACCCGGTTGCAGAAGTATCTGACGCTGCGTCCCGCGAAGCTGGCGGGCAACGACTTCCAGGTCCATGAGCTGCTGGGCCGGGCGCATGTGCTGCGCCGGGACGGGGTGGCCGCTCGCGCGTCCTTCACCCAGGCGCAGGCGGGCCGGCCGGAGTCGCCCACCGTGCAGCAGGGGCTGGCCAGCGTGCTGGAGCTGGAAGGAAAGTTGGGCGAGGCGCGGACGTTGCTCGAAGGGGTCACCACGCGCTTCCCGCAGGTGGCCGAGCCGAAGGAGAAGCTGGCCCGGCTGTACCTCGCCTCGGGCGAGGTGCCGCGCGCGGAGGCGCAGGCGGTGGCCATGGTGAAGCTGGGGGCGTCGCCCTCCGCGTACCTGCTGCTCGGTGACGTGCGGCTGGCGCAGAAGCAGGCCCCCGCCGCCGAGGAGGCGTACCGCAAGGTGCTGGAGCTGCAGCCCGGACTGGTGCTGGGACAGATGGCGGTCGGCAAGGCGCTCCAGGCGCAGGGCCGGCACGAGGAGGCCATCCAGTTCCTGGAGGCTGCGGTGCGCTCGGGCGCGAGCAGCGTGGAGTTGTGGGCGTCGCTCGGCTCCGTCAACCGTCGCGCCGGCCGCTTCCAGCGCGCGGTGGAGGTGCACCGGCGCGTCGTGGAGATGGTGCCGAGGCAGGCGTTGGGCTGGATGCTGCTGGGCGCGGACCACTTCGCCACCGGCCAGTGGGACCAGGCCATCGAGGACTACGGCAACGCGCTCCAGGTGGAGCCCACGCACGCCGGGGCGAAGCAGTGGCTGGCCCGCGCGCTCGCGCACCGTGCCCGGGACAGGGGCGGGGCGGGGCGGGCGGACGACGCCGTGCGCGACCTGCGCCGCGCGTTCGACCTGGACCGCAGCGCCCTCATGGCCCGCCGGCTGACGGCGGCGCTGATGGAGACGCGCGGCTACGCGGATGCGCGCAAGGTGATGGAGCAGGGCGCGACGCTGCCGGGCGCGACGTGGCGGGAGCAGCTGCTGCTGGGCTACGCGCGGCTGGGCGCCGGCGACGCGCAGGCGGCCCTGGAGGCCTTTGGCCGCGCGGGCAAGCAGACGGAGGAGCCGGACCAGCAGGCCGAGGCGTCGGTGGGCGCGGCGCTCGCGGAGGTGGAGCTGGGACAGGTGGACGCCGCCGTGCAGCGGCTCACCGAGGTGGGTCCGTCGCGCACGGCCGCGAGCGTGGCGCAGGCCAACCTGCCGCGCGTGCTGGTGCGTCGCGCGCTGGCCCGCCTGGAGACGGGGGATGTCGAAGGCGCCGACCGGGACCTGGACGCGGTGGACAAGCTGGGCACCGGCAAGCGCACGGACCTGACGAAGCTGGTCCTCTTCGCCCGGGGGCTGACGCGCGCGGAGGGCGGTCGCCACGCGGAGGCCAGCGCCGCGCTGAAGAAGGCCCTCACCCCGGCGCAGCCCTGGGCCTGGCCCAACACCCGCGCCCTGGCGGAGGCCTTCGTCCTCTACAAGAAGGGGCAGGTGGCGGCCTCGCGCAAGCAGCTGGCCGCCGCGTCCAAGAAGCCCATGCCGGGCCAGCCCCGGTGGCTCGCGTCGCTGACGGGCGCGCTGCACCGGCGCGAGGCCTCGCTGGCCTACGCCTCCGGCAACATGAAGGGCGCGGAGAAGGCCCTCAAGGCCGCGCTCACCGCGGAGCCCGAGGACGTGCTGCTCCAGCACAACCAGGCCTGCGTCGACTGGCGCAAGGGCAAGTCGTCCGAGGCCCTGGCCACGTGGCGTCGCCTGGAGCCCGCCGTCTCCGTCGCCTCGCTCAACCTGGGCATCGACGCCCAGGAGCGTCGTCACGAACCGGCCGAGGCCGTGGATGCCTGGCGCCGCTATCTCGCCTCCGGCCCCGGACCGCGCCAGGCCCAGGTGCGTGAGTGGAAGGAACGCCTGCAGAGCCTCCATGGCCTCGCCGAGCCCTCGGGCGCGGCGCCGACCGGAGCCACCGCGGAGGAGACCACCCCATGAAGATGCTCCGCTTTGTCCTGACCAGCCTCGCGCTGGCCCTCTGCTTCGTCACCCCCGCTGGCGCGGCCCCGAAGAAGGCCACGCTTGGCGTCTTCCTGGCCACGACGCTGAGCGACGGTCAGGAGCGCTTCCAGTACGCGGAGGCCCTGGCCGCGAAGCTGACCGAGGCGATGGACCGCCCGGTGGCCGCCAAGAGCTTTGGCCGCTACGAGGACTTCTCGCGCGCCATCGCCGATGGGCTGGTGGACTTCGCCGTGGTGGAGGGGTGGGCCGCCGTGCAGCTCGGCGCCCGCGCCACGCCACTGGCCTGGGCGTCCCGTCCCGGCGAGTCCCAGCAGCGCTGGGCCATCGTCTCCACCCACAAGGGCGTGGTGAAGGACCTCGCCGGCAAGCGCCTGGCGTTGGTGAAGGGCGCGGGGCCCGCGGATCCCAAGTTCGTCACCCACGCCGTCCTGGGAGGGGACCTGGACGCGCAGCGGCACTTCAAGCTCGCCCCCGTCCCCAACGTGGAGTCCGCCCTGAAGATGCTGGAGGCCAAGGGCGCCGAGGCGGCCCTGGTGCCCATGTCCCACGTCCCCAAGGACAAGGACCTGCGCATCCTCTTCCGCAGCGCCCGGCTGCCGGGGGCCGTCCTGGTCGACCTGCGCAACCACAAGGCGGCGCTGGACGCGGCCCTCGGTTCCGTGGGCGCCGTGGCTCCTTTCGAGCCCTTCGCCCGTGTCCAGGGTAAGGACTTCGAGGACTTCCGACGTCTCGTGACCCAGGGTCCGCCCCGCCGCCAGCCCGTCTTCGCCGACGCGCCGGACCTGCGCGTGGACGCGGAAGTCCTGGTCCGCGCCGAGGAACTGGGACCCTCCCTCCCGTCCTTCGCGGGCGACCTCGCCGTGGCCGCCGAACAGCCGGATGACTGAATTGACGCAACCTTGGACGCGCCAGCCCGAAACACTCTTGAGTTTCAGGGAATGAGAATCACCGACTTGGCCCAGCAGGTCCTCTGGGGTAGCTTGTTTTCCTACGGCGCGAGCGTGCAGGTGAGCGAATTCGTCCAAAGACCGATTGCCCTGGCGCCGCGCCCGCCAACAGGGGCGAACAGGACCGCGGGGGCTCCTCCCATTCCGCGGATGTGAGAACGATGCACTCGAAAGTGTCTGCTGATCCGCTGCGAGGTGCGGTGGGAGCTTACGCGGGGCGCCAAGGTAACCGCGCCGCCATGGTGGTGTCCGTCCTGTTCTTCGCGCTGGCCCTGGCCCATCCGTCCGTGGCCCAGGCCCAGGCCGCCGACGCCGCGGCCGAGTCGCCGCCGAAGGTGAAGCGCAAGAAGCGCGTCGCCGCGCCGGGAACGAAAGTCCCAGGAGCGACGAAGACGCCCGCGACGAAGCCCCCGCGCTCGGCCAAGAAGCCCCCGAAGACGCGCAAGTCCACCAAGCCCGTGGAGGCGCCGATCCCCGACTCGGAGATTCCGGTGCTGGGCGCTGGCCCCGAGACGGATGATCCGTCCCAGGGTGGAGAGTCCGTCACGGCGGAGCCGCCGGTGCCGGTCGCCCCCGCGCCCTTCGTGGAGTCCCCCCCAGCGAGTCCTCCCGCCGCTCCGGTGGCGAGCCCCACCGCGACCACGCAGGATCCGCTGGGCACCCCGTCCCCTTCGCACGGGGCGGTGCTGCCCGCGACGACCAGCGAGCCGCACGCGCCGGTCGCCACCGACAACGTCCCCATCAGCGCGCCCTTCGCCCAGCCCACCACGGACCGGCCCATGCCGCCCCCGTCCGGACTGGCGAGCCTGCCCGGTGAGGACCCGCTGGGCGGCGCGGATGCCCTGGAGGAGTCTGTCAACCGCGTGCTGAGCGAGGCGGTGGTGTCGACGGCCTCCAAGCGCAAGCAGCGCATCGCGGACGTGCCGCTGACCGTGTCCTGGATTCCGGCCGAGGAGCTGGAGGGCACCGGCCAGTTCTCGCTGTGCGAGGCCATCCAGTATTTCCCCGGCATGGAGTGCCGGCGCGGGTCCATGCGCAAGGCGGCGGTGAGCGCGCGCGGCCTGGGCTCCAACTACCTGTCCAACCGGCTGCTGCTGCTCAAGGACGGCCGCCCGCTGACGGACCCGTGGACGGGCCAGTTCTACGCGGACGAGACGACGCCGCTCGTCAACCTCAAGCAGGTGGAGGTCATCCGGGGCCCGGGCTCCTCGCTGTACGGCTCCAACGCCTTCAGCGGCGTCATCAACATCATCGAGCGCCAGCCGGCGGACCTCATCGCTCCGGGACGCAACGTGGGCGCCGAGGCGCGCATCCTCGCGGGCCAGGACCAGACGTGGCGCCTGCACGGCAACGTGGCCGGTCGCGGCGGCCCCGTGGAGGCGCTGCTGGGCTACTACGGCTATGGCTCGGATGGTCCTCAGCTCTTCAATGACCCCGCCACGGGCCTGGTGGACACGAACCAGGACTCGATGGTGCACCAGGTGAACGGCAAGGTGCGCGTGGGGCCCCTGGCGCTGGACGCGGACTTCACGGACGCGACCATTGGCCGCCCGGGTGGCTCGCACACGCAGATCTCCACCGTGGGCAACTGCGGCCGGTGCCACTACACGCCGAACGACGAGGAGTCCGTCCAGAACTTCAACGCCTCCGCGCAGGTGGACCAGCAGGTGACGGACAGCCTGCGCCTGTTCGGTCAGGCGTACGGCTTCTTCAAGCGCCGCGACGTGGTGCTGGAGAACGCCTTCGGTGGCGACCCCACGCGCGCGCTGGGCAAGCGCCGCCGGCTGGGTGGCGAGGTTCGCGCGCTGTACTCGGCGGGCCCGGTGTCGGTGACGTTCGGCGGCGACGTGAAGCTGGACCAGGTCAACGTGCCCAACGTGCTGCCGGGCCTGTCCATGGATGACACGAAGCAGACCATCCTCGGTGGCTTCGTGGACGCGGAGTACCGGCTGACGGAGCGCCTGGTGCTGAGCGGAGGCGCCCGGTATGACCGCTACCAGATTCCCGAGGTCGTCTGGCGCGAGCGGACCGACCAGATCTCCCCGCGCGCCAGCATCGTCTTCCACGCGGTGCCGGAGCTGCTCACGCTGCGTACCAACTACGGCCGCGCCTTCCGCGCGCCCACCCTGGCGGAGCTGGCCATCAACCAGCAGATGTACGCGTCCACGCTGGTGGGTAACGCCGAGCTTCGCGCGGAGACGCTGGACACGTTCGAGGGCTCCGTGGACTTCTGGCCCTTCGACCGGCGCGTGCGCCTGACGGCGACGGGCTTCTACAATGTGGCCAAGAACTTCATCAATCAGGAGCTCGTCTTCGGCTCGGTGTCCCAGTTCCGCAACATGGGCGACGCGCGCATCGCCGGCCTGGAGCTGGAGGCGGCGGCGCAGATTCCGTCCATCAACTCGTCGTTCGACGTGGCCTACCAGCTGCTCGACGCGAAGAACGTGCCCTTTGACGACAGCCCGGAGACGCCGCTGGACTACGCGCCCACGCACCGCATCTACGCGCGTGGCCGCACCAACATCGGCAAGGTGGCCTTCGTGGAGCTGTACGCGCTCTTCGTCGGGCCGCGCTTCGACCCGGGCTTCCAGGTGGACGAGGCGACGGGCCTGCCCACCTCCCGCGTGCAGCTGCCCAGCTACCTCACGGCCAGCGCCCGCGTGGGCTTCAACGTCTACGACGGCATCTCCGTGTCGTTCCTCGGCTCCAACCTCTTCAACGCGGCCTACGAGGAGTCTCACGGCTTCCCCGCGCCGCCCCAATCCTTCTTCAGTGAAGTCAAGGTACGCTATTAGGCACCGCGTTTGAGTACCGCTCCCCACCTGGAGGCCGGGGGCCTCCTGCTGATCGCAGATGCATCCCTGCCCGCCACCGCGCTCGAGCAGGCGGTGCCTCTGCTGGCACAGGGTGGGGTGGGTG
>NZ_VIFM01000369.1 GCF_006636215.1 Myxococcus llanfairpwllgwyngyllgogerychwyrndrobwllllantysiliogogogochensis
CCGCCCGCCCTCCCAACAATGCGTCGCCCCCGTGTACGTCAGAACATTTCAACCAGACGGTCCCATGACGCGTGACGCGACGCGCGTCGGGGCCTGCTGCCAACATGGGAGAGCCCTGGATTCCCCAGGTTCCTGGAGCCGGCCGATGGGCTGGCTCATGAAGAGGTTTTCATGACGACGAACCGACTCTCTCTCCTCTCCCGGTGGCGCGCGGCGCTGTGCGTGCTGGCCGGGCTCACCGTGGGCCTCTCGTCGGCCTCCGCGCTCGCGGCGGACGAGGTGAAGCTGCTCAAGGCGGTGAGCACCGTGGGCACCCGCTACGGGCAGACGTGGCAGGACGTCACGTACTTCGTGGTGGTGAAGAACCTGGCCTACGAGAAGCAGGTGGCCATCCACGACAAGCAGCCCGACGGCACCTGGACGGACCTGGCCGCTTCCTACGCGGGCGATGCGGGCGCGGGGCTGGAGCTGTGGAAGGTGACGCGGCAGTACCAGAGCTGGGGGACGACGCCCCAGCCGACGCGCGACCTGGAGTTCGTGGCGAAGTTCACCGTGAATGGCCAGACGTACTGGGACAACAACGGCGGGGCCAACTACCACCTGGGCCGCGCGGACGGGCCGCTGTTGCCGCGCGCCAACGTGCTGGTGGGCACGAGCTACTGGCAGCCCACCGGCGACGTGGACATCGGCATCGACGTGAAGAACCTGTCCTACTCGAAGAACGTCACCGTGGTGTACTCCACGGACGGATGGGCCACCTCGCACCAGGTCGCCGCCACCTTCACCAGCGGGTACTCCGTGGGCTACTCCTACGTCTCCAGCCCCAACGCCCAGGGCGTGGAGCGTTGGCAGGCCCGGATTCCCGCCGGGACGGGCACCCCGGCCTACTACGTCCGCTACGAGGTGAACGGACAGACGTACTGGGACAGCAACTTCGGCTACAACTACCCGCCCATCTACCCTCCCCTGTAACCCACCCGAGGGGGACCCGGGTGCCAGGCCTTCACGGGCCCGGCCCGACAGCAGGCTCCCGGGCGCCCTCCCCTCGACAGGCTGTTTTCCATGGTTATGGGGAGACGACGCTTGCCGCCCACCCGGGCGCCCGGAGGCCCTGTACCCATGACCGTCGAAGCTGCCCCCCAGCGGGAAACCCACGCCTTCCAGGCGGAGATCAACCAGCTCCTCAGCCTGGTCATCAACTCGCTCTACAGCCACAAGGAGATCTTCCTGCGTGAGCTGGTGTCGAACGCCTCGGACGCGCTCGACAAGCTGCGCTTCCGCGCGATTACGGAGCCGGAGCTCCTGTCGGATGCGCCGGAGCTGGAGCTGCGCATCACCCCCGACGCGGAGAAGAACACGCTCACCATCGAGGACACCGGCATCGGCATGTCCCATGACGAGCTGGTGAAGAACCTGGGCACCATCGCCCACTCCGGCTCGCGCGAGTTCCTCCAGATGGCGACCCAGCGCGGGCAGAAGGACGTGCAGCTCATCGGCCAGTTCGGCGTGGGCTTCTACAGCGCGTACCTCGTCGCGGACCGGGTGGAAGTCGTCAGCCGCGCGGCGGGCAAGGACTCTCAGGCGTGGAAGTGGTCCTCGGAGGCCCACGGCTCCTTCACCGTGGAGCCCGCCGAGCGCGCCGCCCGGGGCACCGCCGTCATCCTCCACCTGAAGGAGGACCAGAAGGAGTTCCTGGACGAGTGGCGGGTGCGCTCGCTGATTACGCAGTACTCCGACTACGTGGGCCACCCCATCAAGCTCCAGGTGAAGAAGACCACCGGGACGGGGGACGACGCGAAGACGGAGGTCGCGCTGGAGGTGGTGAACAAGGCGAGCGCGCTGTGGCAGCGCTCGAAGAGCGAAATCACCGACGAGCAGTACCAGGAGTTCTACAAGCACCTGACCCACGACTGGGACGTGCCGCTGGCGTGGACGCACTTCAGGGCGGACGGCAACCAGCAGTTCACCGGCCTGCTCTTCGTGCCGAAGAACCCGCCGTTCGACTTGAACGCGCAGCAGCAGCGCGGGGTGCGGCTGTTCGTCAAGCGCGTGTTCATCATGGACCGCTGCGAGGAGCTGGTGCCGCAGTGGCTGCGCTTCGTGCGCGGCGTCATCGACTCGGATGACCTGCCGTTGAACGTGTCGCGCGAGCTGCTCCAGGACTCGCAGGTGGTGCGCGCCATCCGCAAGCACGTGGTGAAGAAGTCGCTGGACCTCCTGGAGAAGCTGGCCAAGGACAAGCCCGAGGACTACACGGCGTTCTGGAAGTCCTTCGGCACGGTGCTCAAGGAGGGCCTGGCCACCGAGGCCGAGCACAAGGACAAGCTGGGCGGCCTCCTGCGCTACGAGAGCTCGCGCGAGGAGGGGCTGACGTCGCTTTCGGACTACGTGTCGCGCATGAAGGAGGGCCAGGAGGCGCTCTATTACATGTACGGCGAGTCCCGGAAGGCGGTGGAGGACAGCCCGCACCTGGAGGCGCTGAAGCAGCGCGGCTACGAGGTCCTCTTCATGACGGACCCGGTGGACGAGTGGGCCGCGCAGGGGCTGCGCGAGTTCCAGGGCAAGCCGCTGGTGTCCGCGCTCCAGGCGGACCTGAAGCTGCAGTCCACCGACGAGCAGAAGAAGGAGCACGAGCAGAACTCGGAGGGGCTGAAGGGACTCACCGCGAAGATGAAGGACGTGCTGCAGGACTCGGTGCGCGAGGTGCGCGTGTCGGACCGGCTCACGGACTCGCCGGTGTGCCTCGTGGTGCCGGAGGGCGGCTCGCCGGCGTACCTGGAGCGGCTGCTCCAGCAGCGGGGCAAGGGGATGCCGCGCGTGAAGCGCATCCTGGAGGTCAATCCCAAGCACCCGGTCATCGAGCACCTGAAGGCCGTGCACGAGAAGGACCCCGCGCAGGCGCAGGTGTCCGAGTGGATTGAACTCTTGCATGACCAGGCGCTGCTCACCGAGGGCAGCACCATCTCCGACCCGAACCGCTTCGCGCGTCGGCTGACGTCGCTGCTGACGCAGGTGGCGGGGCAGGCCGCAAAGGCGCCGGTGCCCGAGGTTCCGGCCCCGGCGGTGCCCACGCAGGCCGCGAGCTGACGGCGGCGGCCATGGACCTCCGCCCTGCTTATCCGGGGCTGGAGGTCCGTGGCGGGACTGTTCCGCCGACGTCTGGTGGACAGCGCTGGTGACCTTTCGCGCAAATCGAGGCCGCGGCATTAGACAGCCTTGTGAGTGATAGGGAATGATGGCCGGATGTCCCAGACCTCCTTCGCCGTCTTCACTTGCGACATCCTTCCGACGGCGGCCCCCTCGGCGCGCGCCGCCATCCAGGGAGTGGTCCGAGCCGAGCTCAGCAAGCCCCGCCGGCGCGTGCGTCAGCCGCTCGGCAACCAGTGGCTGGTGCGCTTCGATGACGGGGGCTTCAACGCCTTCGTCCTGGTGATGAGCACGCTGCGCGCGCGCCACCCGGATGCCTTCCGCTATCTGGTGGTGGGGTGGAATGACATGGGCTCGGTGGCGCTCTATCCGCTAGGTGGCGCGGCGCCCACGACGCTCAGCCTCGTGACGGCGATGGCGGCCGTGGCCTCTGGCGCGGATGAACTGGCGGCGCCGTTGCTCCTGGCCTCGGGTCCGCTGACCGCGGAGTCGTTCCCCTTGCAGTGGACGGAGGAGGCCGGCGCCGAGGAGGACCTGCTGGGTGCGCCGCCGCCCCGGGCGAAGCGAGCTGCCGCGACGGGCCCCCGGCGCACGGTGACGCGTGCCAGGACAGCGCCCGTGGCTCCGGCGGCGAGCGTCGCGGCGCCGGTCACCGCCAGCGTGGCGGTGGTGCGGGAAGTGGCACCCGTCGCGAAGGCCCCCGTGGCGCCCACCGTGAGCGCGGCTCCGGCGAGTGTGGACGAGGAGACGAAGGGCCGTGCGCGCAAGAACGCCCGTCGCAAGGTGGGAAGCGGCAAGGCGCGTGGGAAGCAGGCCGTGAAGCGCGCGGGTGCGAAGGCGGGTGGCAAGAGCGCCGCGAAGGCACCTCGTGCGGAGCGCGTGGCCGAGGCCGCGAAGCGGCGGCGTCCTACCGCGACCAGCAAGCGGTCTGGGGGAGCCCTCAGCCGCAAGCGGCGCGGTGCGACGGTGAGCGCCAAGCGCTCCACGTCGGTCAAGGCGATGCGAGGTGCCGCGGCGAAGGCCAAGGCGCCCAAGGCCCCTCGCGGGGCGGCGAAGCGCAAGGGCAAGAACCGCGCTCGCTGAGCCGAAGCCTGAACGCCGCGCTCGTCGATTCGAGACGGAGCGCGGCGCTCGCTGAGCCGAAGCCTGAACGCCGCGCTCGTCGATTCGAGATGGAGCGCGGCGCTCGCTGAGCCGAAGCCTGAACGCCGCGCTCGTCGATTCGAGATGGAGCGCGGCGCTCGCTGGGCCGCGGCATGAGCCCACGCGCGCGGAGATGTGGCTCGAACACGGTGCTCGCCTCGCAAACGCGGTGCCCACCGTGCGCGCTGCCCTCGCTACGAGTACAGCCCCAGGTCCGTGAGCACGGCCTCGGCCGCGCGTCGCCCCGAGCCCAACGCACCATGGATGGACGCGCTGTCCCGGTGGTCACCGCACACGTAGAGCCCGGGTGACAGTCGAACCGGACGGTGTGGAGGCTCCAGCGCCTCCACCGTCTGCGCGGGCAACGCGAACGGCAGCGAGTACGTCCGCAAATGCCGCCACTCCGCCACGCCCGCGCCAAACCACTCCTTCAATTCCTCGCACACCCGCGCGCGCAGCGCCTCCCCATCCGAGGACACGCCCAGCACCGACACGGACACGAGGGACTGTCCGCGCGGCGCATACGCCGGAGAGACCTCGCTCATCATCGCCACGTTGTTCACCACGCCTCGCCCCTCGCCATTGAGCACCAACCAGGGCCCCTCCACCGGAGGCGCGGGCGCGGCGAAGTAAAGACACGTCACCGCGTTCATCATCGGCACCGGCATGCCGGGCAGCAGCCGTGCCGCGGCCGGCGGATCCGCGGCCACCACCACCGCCTGCGCACCCACCATCTCCCCGTCCGCCAACCGCGCACGGTGGCCCCACACCTCCGCCACGGGGGCGTGTCCGCGCAGGCACCCGGGAGGCAGCTTCGCGGCGAGCTGCTCGGGAATCGCGCCCATCCCCTGCTCCGGCACGCCCGCGTCCCCCGAGGAGAACATGCGGAAGACGAACTCGAGGAACCTGCTGGACGTCATCAGCGAACGGTCCAGGAAGACGCCCGCCAGGAAGGGCCTGAGGAAGCCCTCCACCATCTCCTCCGTGAAGCCCAGTTCCTCCAGATAGCGCCGCGACGTGCGCTGGGGACGCAGCCACACGTCCACCTCCTCGCCCGAGCGCGCCAACTGCCGCAGCTCCAACACCCGCAACTTGTCCCAGAACGTGCCGACCGAACCGAACAGATGGGCGAGCGCCGTCACGGGCTGGCGCAGCGGGTCCACCACCGTGTGCAGCCGCCCGCCCCTCCACACTTTTGCTCCGGGCATGAAGCAATGGAGCTTCAGCGCCTCGACATCCAGTATCCGCTGACCTTCTGGATAGGCCGTGAGGTACACTTGGAATCCCCGGTCGAGCAGGAAACCCTCGTGCACGTCGGTGCGCACGCGGCCACCCGGCTTCGCTTCGGCCTCCAGGAGCATCACTTTCAAGCGGGATTGGACGAGCGCTCGCGCGCACGCCAGCCCCGAGAGTCCCGCGCCCACGACGATGACGTCCGGGTTCGACACGTGCTCTCCCACATCCGCGCTGGCCCCCCTCCATGCTGGGTCGCCTGGAGCGCGAGCCGCAAGTGGCACTGTCGTCCGGGTTGCTCGCGAGCGAACACTGTGCGGAACTGGCAGGCGAGGTTTCGAAACCTCGAGGCCTCACAACGCCGGCTTCCCGGCGTCAATTAGCGGAGAGAAAGCGGGTATCCCCATGTTGATCGTGATGCGACCAGACGCGACGGCCCAGGACATCGAGCGTGTGAACGACGAGATCCGCCGTCGTGGCTGGCAACCGCACGCGATTCCAGGGGGCACTCGCACGGCCATCGGCATCACCGGCAACCCCGGTGCGGTGGAACCCGAACCCTTCCGAGTGCTGCCCGGCGTCGCGGACGCGGTCTCCATCTCCCAGCCCTTCAAGCTCGTCAGCCGCGAGGTGAAGCCGGAGGACACGCAGCTGCGCGTGGGTGACCTCACCATCGGCGGCGCGTCGTTCCACGTCATCGCCGGCCCGTGCTCGGTGGAGTCGCGTGAGCAGATTCTCTCCACCGCGCACGCGGTGAAGAAGGCGGGCGCCACCATGCTGCGCGGTGGAGCGTTCAAGCCGCGCACCAGCCCCTATGAGTTCCAGGGCCTCAAGGGTGACGGCCTGGCGCTGCTCATGGAGGCGCGCAAGGAGACGGGCCTGCTCGTCACCACCGAGGTGAAGGACACCGCGACGCTGGACGCGGTCGACGAAGCCACGGACATCCTGCAGATTGGCGCGCGCAACATGCAGAACTTCAGCCTGCTGGAGGCGGTGGGCGAGCGCCGCAAGCCAGTGCTGCTCAAGCGCGGCATGTCCGCCACCATCAAGGAGCTGTTGATGGCGGCCGAGTACATCGTCGCCCGTGGCAACACCCAGGTCATCCTCTGCGAGCGCGGCATCCGCACGTTCGAGACGATGACGCGCAACACGTTGGACTTGAACGCCGTGCCCATGCTCAAGCAGCTCTCGCACCTGCCCGTCTTCGTGGACCCCTCGCACGGCATCGGCGTGCGCAAGGCGGTGCCGGCGATGATGCGGGCGGCGGTGGCGGTGGGGGCGGACGGCATCATCGTCGAAGTGCACCCGGACCCGCCGCGCGCGAAGTCGGATGGAGCCCAGTCGTTGGACTTCCCCGAGTTCGAGAAATCCATGCACGAAGTGCGAGCGATTGCGCGGGCGATGGGCCGCGAAGTCGTGTCGCTGGGATAGGCGATGACACTCAAGGAAGCGCTGGGCAAGGTGGTGGGCCGGCGCGACCTCACCCGCGAGGAGATGGCCCGGGTCATGGGCCTGATGCTCGCGGGAGAGGCATCGCCTGCTCAAGTGGGGGCGCTGGCGACGGCGCTCAAGATGAAGGGGGAGACGGAGGACGAAATCCTCGGCGCGGCGGAGGCGATGCGAGCCTGCGCGGCGAAGCTGTCTCCCCGGGCGGAAGTGGTGCTCGACACCTGCGGTACCGGGGGTGATGGGGCGCACACCTTCAACATCTCCACCGCGGTGGCCTTCGTGGCCGCCGGGGCGGGGGTGACGGTGGCCAAGCATGGCAACCGCGCCGTCTCCAGTCGGTGTGGCAGCGCGGACGTGCTGGCCGCGCTGGGGGTCTCCATGGAGCGCCCTCATGAGCGCGTGGCGCTCGACATCGACGAGCACGGGGTGGGCTTCCTCTTCGCGCCCTCGCATCACAGCGCGCTGAGGCACGTGGCCCAGGCGCGGCGGGACATGGGCTTTCACAGCATGTTCAACCTGCTGGGCCCGCTGACCAATCCGGCCGGCGCGCGCTATCAGTTGCTGGGCACCTTCGACGGCAAGCGCGTGGAGCAGACCGCGCGCGTGCTGGGACGGCTGGGCAGCCGGCGCGCGTGGGTGGTGCACGGCCACGACGGGCTGGACGAAATCTCGCCCTGCTCCCCCACCAAGGTGGCGGAGCTGCGAGAGGACGGCACGGTGCGAGTGTTCACCGTGAGGCCCGAGGACGCGGGGCTGGACCTGGTGCCTCGCGAGGCCATCGCCGGCGGCGACGCGGACGAGAACGCGCAGCGGCTGCGCGCGCTTTTGGCCGGCGAGCGCTCCGGGCTGCGCACGGCGGTGCTGCTCAACGCCGCGGCGGCGCTGGTGGTGGTGGGCATGGTGTCGGACCTGCGCGAGGGCGTGCGGAAGGCGGAGCACGCCATCGACTCAGGGGCGGCGGCGCGCAAGCTGGCTTCGCTCATCCACGGGGCCGTGTCGTGAGCGGGGCACATTCAGGAAGTGCGTCTCCGGCCGCGCCGGGGACGCTGGACCTCATCATGGCGCGCAAGCGACGGGAGCTGGCCCAGCGGCCTCCCCTGTCGCCGCGCGCGCGTCCCGAGCCACGTGACTTCGCGGACGCGCTTCTGAGACGAGCACCGGGGCGCCTGCTGAGCGTCATCGCGGAGGTGAAGCGCAAGAGTCCCTCGGGCGGCGCGTTTCCCCACGCGGACGTGGTGGCGGTGGCGCGGGCCTACGAGGCCGCGGGGGCCAGCGCCATCAGCGTGCTCACGGACGGGCCGGACTTCGGCGGCGCGCTGGAGGACCTCGTCGCGGTGCGAGCGGCGGTGTCGGTACCCGTGCTGCGCAAGGACTTCCTCGTCGCCGCGCGCGAGGTGGAGGAAAGCGCGCTGTGGGGAGCGGACGCGGTGCTGCTCATCGCGGATGCGCTGGAGGACGGCGAGCTGCGGGAGATGCTCGCCACGGCGCGCGCGGTGAAGGTGGCCGCGCTGGTGGAGGCGCACACGGAGGCGCACGCCGAGCGAGCCCTGGCGGCGGGCGCGGAGCTGGTGGGCATCAACAACCGGGACCTGGCCACGTTGAAGACGGACGTGGGCACGGCGTTGCGGGTGATGCCTCGGCTTCGGACTCGCGCTCGGGTCCTGGTGGCCGAAAGCGGGCTCAAGTCCGTAACGGAGCTGGTGTCGGCGCGTGAGGCCGGAGCTGACGCGGTGCTGGTGGGTGAATCGCTCTTGCGCGACGCGGACCCTGGACGGGCGCTGCGGCGGCTGCTCGGCGAGGAAGGCCTGTCACCGTGAGCGTTCGGGTGAAGGTCTGTGGTGTCACCCGGCTGGAGGATGCTCGAGGCGCGTGGGAGGCGGGCGCGGATGCGCTCGGGCTCAACTTCTACGCGCGCTCTCCCCGGTGCGTGGACGTGGCCACGGCGGCGGCGCTGGCGCGGACCCGGCCGCCGCTGGGCACGGTGGTGGGTGTGTTCGTCAACGCCTCGCCGGACGACATCCGGGCGAAGGTGCGGGAGTGCGGCCTCACGGCGGTGCAGCTCCATGGGGACGAGCCTCCGGAGGCCTGCTCGGGGTACGGGGTGCCGGTCATCAAGGCGCTGCGCGTGCAAGGGCCGGATGATGTGGCGCGGGCTCGGACGTATCTGCGAGTGGGAGACGTGGCCGGGCTGCTGTTGGACGGGGCGGCGCCGGGGTATGGCGG